>JANMKS010000059.1:0-5587 GCA_031372155.1 Sphingomonas sp. | reverse complement strand
AAGTCGTCTGCGCGCAGGACAGGCGAGCGCTTGCCCGGATAGGCCTGCTCGTGCCCGACGAACTTCAACATGCGATTCTCGGCCATTACCTCTCCCGACAAGAGACAATGCAAAGGGGGAGTGTCTCGGTCAACGCGTTAGGACAGCAAATATGACACTATTTTGCAGTTGTCGTCGATCGATGGGGCTTCATCCGAAAAACTAGTGGAAACCGGGTCCGCGGCGGACCTATCAGTTGATCAGCCAGATGAAGGCAGCAGATCCCACGATGATGCGGTACCAGGCAAAAGGCGCAAACCCGAAGCGGCTGACTATCCCGATAAACGATTTGATGACCACAAGAGCGACAACGAAAGAGACGGCAAAGCCAATCGCGATACTCGTCCAATCGATACTGCCGAGGGCATGGCGGGCTTCCCACAATTCTTTCGCGCTGGCGGCCACCATGACCGGGACAGCCAGGAAGAAGCTGTATTCGGCGGCAGTCTTTCGATCGACGCCAAGCGACAGCGCACCCATGATCGTAGCACCCGAGCGGCTGACCCCGGGGATCATCGACAGGCACTGGACGACACCGATACCCAGTGCCGTGCGCCACGACATTTCCTCCACGCTGCCCTCTGCGCCAGGTTTCACGAACCGCTCGATAACGAGGATCGCGACGCCGCCTGCTACAAGTGCGATCGCCACGATGATCGGCGTTTCGAGCATCGCCTTGATTGCCTTGTACGCGAGCGCCCCGATCAAGAGCGCTGGCGCGAAGCCCAGCAGAACATTCCGCGAGAACGCCACAGCCGAGGGGTCAAGGCGCAGCAACCCCGCGGCCACGCCAGTGAAACGACGGAAATACAGCACGACGACCGCAAGGATCGCGCCAAGCTGTATCACGATATCGAATGTCGCCGAGTCGGCGCCGCGAAATCCGAGCAATTCCCCCGCAAGGATCAAGTGCCCGGTAGAGGACACTGGGATGAACTCGGTCAGCCCCTCGACAATGCCGAGGAGGATGATCGTCAGGAGCGACACCTACGCCGTCTTGTCGGCGAAGCGGCCGTGGCGGCGGTAACGGATCAGCCACTCGTCGGCGACCGCCTCGAGCGGGGTTGGCGCAATGCCGAGCGCCCCCAGTCCGCGCGCGTCGGGTGCGACCAGATTGTCAGACTGGAGCATGAGCCACTGATCCTTCGTCATCGGCGCGCCGGGCAACCAGCCGGTCGCTGACGCCATCGCTCCGGTAACGCCGTCAGGCAGATCGATAAACGTCCGCTTGCGTTCCGTTGCCTTGGCGATCCAGCGATTGAGCCCGCCCATCGTAATGACTTCCGGACCACCGAGTTCATAGGTCCGCCCGCCGTGCACGCCGGGCTGCGCAAGCACGGTCGAAACCGCCCGCGCGACGTCGCCGACATAAACCGGCTGGAACTTTGCGGCCCCGCGGATGATCGGAACGACGGGCAGCATCCGGATGAGGTCCGCAAAGCGGTTTACGAATTGGTCCTCTCGCCCGAAAACGATCGAGGGGCGCAGGATCGTGGCTGCGGGAAAGGCGGTTCGCACTGCAGCCTCTCCGTCGCCCTTGGATTTGCCATAGGCAGACGGGCTGGCGGAATCGGCACCAATCGCCGAAACATGAGCGAGTGCCCCGACACCTGCAGCAGCGGCGGCCTCCGCGATATTGCGGGCGCCCTCGACGTGGAAGGCTCGGAAGTCGCCTTCTAATATGCCGACGAGATTGACCGCAGCGTCGGCCCCGGACAGCGCCCGCACAACGCTGTCTGCCTTGCGAATGTCGGCGGCCACGAACTGCATCTGGCCAAGCGCGCCCTGTGTGCGCAGGAACCAACCGTCGCCGGGCGTCCGTGCCGCGATCCGGACCCGCGCACCTGCCTTCAGCAGCGCGCGGACGACATAGCGCCCCAGAAAGCCGCTGCCGCCGAAGACCGTAACGAGTTGGTTGTCCATGCCCGTCGCCCTAACCGCGGCTGGTCCGCATTGACAAGCGCGAACCCGCCCCGCTAAGCGCCGCCGCCTACCTGAACTGAAGTTCTCTGTGCCCAGATGGCGGAATTGGTAGACGCACCAGCTTCAGGTGCTGGCGATCGCAAGGTCGTGGAGGTTCGAGTCCTCTTCTGGGCACCAGAAACCCGTTCGCGATTGACCGCGACGGGTTGAAAAACCCGCAGAAATCCCTAAGTTTTACCTTCGCAATGACCGCTTGTGGTTGCTGGCGTGCGCCAACAATCGCGAAAATTTGGGGGCCTTTTTGGGGGCCTTTTCCAAAGCGGCCAATTCGGCGTTTGGGAAAGGCTACGGGCATGGCGTTGACTGACACGGCAATCCGCACGGCGAAGGCGGGTGAAACCGATCGCAAGCTGGCGGACGAAAAGGGGCTTTACCTGCTTGTCACCACCACCGGATCGAAACTGTGGCGACTCAAATATCGCGTTGACGGCAAGGAAAAGAAGCTCGCGCTGGGTGCCTATCCCGAAGTCAGCCTGAAGGATGTGCGGACAGCGCGCGACGCTGCGCGCAAAGTCGCACAATCTGGCGGCGATCCCGCCCTCGCCAAGCGCGAAGGGCGTATCGCCAAGCGTATCGCATCGGCGAACACGTTCGGGGCAATCGCCGAGGAATATATCGCCAAGCTGGAGGCCGAACAGAAAGCCGACGTTACCATCGGCAAAACACGCTGGCTGTTGTCGAAACTTGCTCCCTCGCTCGGCACGCGCCCTGTAGCGGAGATCACGCCGCACGAATTACTGGCGGTGCTTCGCGTTTCGGAAAAGGCCGGACAGCGCGAGACGGCGCGGCGGCTTCGCTCATTTGCCAGCCGCGTTTTCCGCTATGCGGTCGCCACGGCGCGGGCTTCAGCCGATCCTGCCCAGCCGTTGGCGGGTGCCCTGGTGTCGCCGGTCGCGAAGCATCATGCCGCGATCACCGATGCGGTGGCGTTCGGCGCGTTGTTGCGATCTATCGAAGCCTACGGGGGGCAACCCGTCACCAAGCTGGCGTTGCGATTCAGCGCGCATGTGTTCCAGCGACCCGGCGAAATCCGGCAGGCCGAATGGAGCGAAATCGACTTTGATAGTGCAGTCTGGACGATACCGGCGGCACGGATGAAACAACGCCAGCCGCATCGCGTGCCACTATCGCAGCAGGCCTTGGGGATTTTACGAGAAGCCCAAGCCCTGAGCGGCGACGGACGCTTTGTTTTCCCCAAACTTGGATCGCCTTTGAAGCCGATGTGCGAGAATGCGATCAACGGCGCGCTTCGCCGCATGGGCTATGGTGCTGACACCATGACGGCGCACGGCTTTCGCTCGACCGCATCATCGCTCTTGAACGAAAGCGGCAAGTGGAACCCGGACGCTATCGAGCGGTCGCTCGCTCATGCCGATGCAAATCAGGTCCGCGCGGCGTATCATCGGGGAGTCTATTGGCCGGAGCGCGTCGAGATGGCGCAATGGTGGAGCGACCGGCTGGACGTGCTGCGCGAGGGCGGGACCATCGTCGCCTTTCCCGTGAAGGTGGCGAACTAACTTCGGTGCCGACAAGCTTGCAATGGGGCACCAATCTGCCCGATGCTGTATGGGTGGCGACGCAATGGATCCCAGCCGACGCCGCGCGCGCGCTAGCGAAAGGATCGTTTGCACTGAGCATCCGGGCTCACGCAGGACTGGTGCAGGCGCGCGCGTTCCTTCTCATCGCGGGCGAGAAATCATTAGGGGTCGCGGAAGTCCCAGCAAAATTCTGGTGGGCGGAAGGGCATGACGCACTTCAGCAAAACTGGTTAGCGGGAGATTTTGGCACGTGGATAGACGGGGAGCATTGGCAGGCTTTCGGCGTGACATTTGCGCTCGAAGGCCTCCTAGACATGATAGACTTTGAACGTCGCCCACTGGTGCGGCACTCTTGGTCGGTTGCATCGAACCCCGACTGGGTGACGGCTCAAGACGCGCGAGCCTTTGTGTATAACGAAATTGGCGCGCAACCCGCCCTGGCTGGAGCAATCCTCTTGGATAAGTGCCGCCTTGGGTTTGTGGCAAGTCGAGCCGTATTAGCTCAGCATTCTACAAATGCGGACTCCGGACGCTGGCAACTGGAGGAACGCGAATGGGACGTGCCCCTGTGGTTTTGGGAAAGGTTCACGGTCAACGGTTCATCAAGTCAAGATTGGGAGCGCGGAGTGTTTTCTGGTTCGGGTGTCATTCCGATGGTCGGCCGTGCTTCGATCACATTGACCGATGTTCGCTTTTCCCGAGTGTCAATAGAGTCGCTCCGACCGGCGGTGCAAAACACCCCTTCCGTAGAGGTCGCTCCTGCCCGGACGGGGGGGCGACCTCCTGCCGCATTTTGGGATGATCTATGGTGCTCAGTTTGGGGCGACATCTACCGGGGGGACTTAAAGCCATCACGGCAGGCCGACATTGAGCGCGCCATGTTGAACTGGGCAAGTGACAAAGGCCATGAGCTCGCCGAAACAACCGCTAAACAGCGCGCCCGCAGACTATTCGACGAAATTCAGGCGGAGGGCAGAAACCCCTAAGCTTAGTATTTTCGACCTTTTTTGCCCTTTTCCGCCCGTCATTCAAACTTTGTGCGTGCAAATGCACCGTCGTGTTCGCTGGCGTTCGGCTGGCGACTTCGGAGTGACGGACATGGAAGCATTGGCAGTTTCGATAAACGACACGGCAAAGGCGCTGGGGCTTGGCCGCACGTCGATTTATGCGATGATAGCCGATGGGCGGCTGGACACCTTTAAGCTGGGGCGGCGCACGCTGGTAAAGGCGGAGTCGATCCGGCGGCTGGTGGCGGGGAAGGGCTAAGGGACACGTCATGGCCATGCGTCGGGTCAATCCGCGCGTCGTCAAGCTGCACCGGAGCTACAGCGTTCCCGAACTGGCGGCTTGTTACGGCGTCCACAAAAATACTGTGCGCCATTGGCAGCGCAACGGGCTGAAGCCGCTCGACGACGGTCGCCCGGCACTATTTGAGGGGGAGACGATCCGCGCTTTTCTGTCGAAGCGCAACGCCAGCCGCAAATGTCCTTGTCCGCCGGGAACGCTCTATTGCTTCAGGTGTCGGGCGGCGCGTCCAGCCGCGCTGGGAATGGTCGATTATCTTGCTATCAACCCCGTGTCGGGCAACATTCGGGCAATCTGCGCCACTTGCGAAACCGTCATGCACCGGCGCGCCCGATTTGCCGCGCTGGCCGCGATCATGCCCGGTTGCGACGTCCAATTGGGGCAAGCCCCGTCACGCCTAAAGGGCAGCCCGTGCCCCTCCCTGAATTGTGACTTGGAAAGGCCGATGACGACATGACGAAACACAGTGCCGCAAATGTGCGGATCAAACGCGAGTATTTTGATTTTCTTAAGCAAGCCCATGGCCGCGACGATGCGACAATCGACGGGGTGGCAAAGTCGCTCGCACGCTTCGAGGAATCTACGAAGGCGCGAGATTTCAAACGCTTTCATCGTCAACAGGCCGTGGCATTCAAGGCGATGCTTGCCGAAGTTGCAAACGTGCGCACCGGCGAGCGTATCAGCAAAGCGACAATGTTATCGACGCTGCGCGACCTGCGCGC
>JANMKS010000035.1:0-3466 GCA_031372155.1 Sphingomonas sp. | reverse complement strand
AGCAGCGGGCGGCTCATACGAGCAAATGCCGGATGGCGAGCAGCTCGAACGGCGGAACCCCGAGCGCGCGCGCGCAGGCGATGAGGTCGGGTTCATGCGCTTCCAGAAAGCCGATGACGGCATCGAGCAGCGCCGGATCCTGCACGCGAGCGCGGATTGCATCGGCATCGAGACCCGTGAGCGCCAGAAAGCGCTCTGCCCGGTCGGGCTCTTGCAATGTCCACACCAACGCCTGCAGCGCGAGAGCGTGGGCAGCATTTGAAACGTCGTCGCTCATCCGGTATCCGCAAAAGCCAAAGAGAGGCTGGTGCGCGTGGCAAAGAAGGTGCTCGTTGTCGAGGATAACGAACTCAACTTGCGATTATTCTGCGATCTGCTGCGCGCCCACGACTATGATGCCGAAGCCGTTCGCGACGGTCGGGAAGCGATGGAGCGTGCCCGCGCCTTCGCCCCCGACCTGATCGTGATGGACATTCAGATGCCGCATGTGACGGGACTGGAGTTGACCGAGGCGATCCGGGCGGATGCCGGATTGTGCGCGACACCGATCATGGCCGTCACCGCCTATGCCGGAAAGGGCGACGAGGAGCGGATTCGCGCTGCGGGTGCCGATGCCTATGTTTCGAAGCCGATTTCGCTGATGCGGTTCATGGAAACGGTCGAGGGGTTGGTTCGGCGAGAGGCGGCTTAACGCGCTAACTCACCTGAACGAGCAGTTCCCCCGCGAAGGCGGGGGCCCAGACGCAAAGAAACGACTTATTTGAAATAGGGCTGGACCCCCGCCTTCGCGGGGGAACACTTGGCGACGAGTTAGGCGTCGCTGCAAAGCCGCGCTTAAGCGCTACTTAATCTTCGCTTCCTTGAACTCGACATGCTTCCGCACGACCGGGTCGTACTTCCGCATCACCATCTTTTCGGTGGTGTTCGGGCTGCGCGGGTTCTTTTTCGTCACATAGTAAAAGCCGGTGTCGGCGGTGCTGACGAGCTTGATCTTGACGGTGGTCGGCTTGGCCATGACCTTACAACTTTCGAATCTGTGCGGGTGTTCGTGGAAGCGCGCGCCAATGCGGATTACGCGGCGCAAAGTCAAGCGCGGCGGCGCGTTAACCCTCTGTTTACCCTGTTGCGTGCAGGCTGGCGGTATCGGCGGGAGTGCGGACATGGGTTTGGGGGCAGAAGCGAAGCTGGCGGTCAGGGCCGAGCTTTGCGAGCGCATCGACCGCCTTGCGCACGAATTGCCGCACATCACCTCCAGCCGCCTCGCCTTTGCCGTCGATGACATCCGGCGGATTGCGTGGAACAACGAATTGCGCCCGCTGGCCGAACTCGCACGCGGACTTGAAAATGCAATCGCGCAATCGCGCGGTTCGATGGTCGTGCTTCCGTTCCTTGAGGCAATGAGCGACGCGGTCGGGTGCGACAGCATCGACCCTGCGGCGACCCAGTCCTTCCTTGCGTCGGTGGGGTTGCGTCTGCACGGCTGACACCGTGACCGTGTTGATCCCCGCCATGCTCGCCGTGCTGCTCGCCGAGTTCGGACGCAATTCCGGATATGGCGCGTTCCGATTCCAAATGACCGCGACAACTGCGCTCGGCATCGCGGTAGGTGTTTCGGCGGCTGCCGGGCTGGCCGTCGCGCCGATGATGACGGCTCACGCGCGGGCGCTCTTGCTTGCGCTGGCATTGTTCCTGACGGGCGCGGGCCAATTCGGACGATTGACGGTTACGCCCTCCAGAGTTTCGCGTCTTGACGAGTTGCGACTCGTGTGGCGATCGGGGGCGCCATTCCTCGCCTTTGCTTTTGCCGCTTGGAAGGCGGCGCCGGTCGGCGCGGCGGCGGGGGCGTTGCTGGGTATCGCGGCCTCCGTCGCGCTCGGAACACGCAGTTCAGGGCGGATGCTCACGGCCGCCCGCCGTTCCGCAGGAACCATTCTGATTGTCATTGCGGTTTACGCAGCAACCTGGGCATTGCGCCTGATCTGACGTCTCCCCAAATCAATCCGGACCCAACCGGCGTTTCGTTGGTTGTGCCTCCGAAACGACCAGACAGGGAATCGATGATGGCCAAGACCCCCAAGCAGAAATTGAAGACGCCCACCGACTTGCCGACCAACGATGTCGCCTCGGTTGCCGACGCGCTGAACGTGGCGCTGGCGGACAGTTTCGCCTTGTACTTTAAGACCAAGAACTTTCACTGGCACGTATCGGGTCCGCATTTCCGCGATTATCACCTGCTGTTCGACGAACAGGCAGCGCAGATATTCGCGACGACCGACCTGATCGCAGAACGCGTCCGCAAGACCGGCAACGTAACGCTGCGCTCGATCGGCGACGTGTCCCGGCACCAGACGATCGCCGACAACGACGCCGACTTCGTCGCGCCCGCACAGATGCTTGCCGAACTCCGCGACGACAATCTGAAGCTGATCGAGCAATTCCGCAAAGTGAAGGACCTGTCCGACGAGGCGAAGGACAATGCCACCTCGGGCATCGTCGACGCCTGGACCGACGAAGCCGAACAGCGGGCCTGGTTCCTGTTCGAGGCCGCACAGGCGGTCTAGACCCCGCCTGCCATGCGCGCGTTTGCCGACCTTCTTGACCGCCTGATCTACACGCGAAGCCGCAACGCCAAGCTACGGCTGATCGGCGATTACCTGAAGGTGACGCCCGATCCCGACCGGGGTTGGGCGCTTGCGGCGCTGACCGGCGGGCTCGACCTGCCCGCGGTCAAGCCCGCACTGATCCGGGCACTGGTGGAGGATCGTGTCGATCCGGTCCTGTTCCGCATGAGCCGCGATTACGTCGGCGATACCGCGGAAACGGTCGCGTTGCTGTGGCCCGAGCGGCCCGTTACGGGCGACGCCGATCTGTCGCTCGGGGCGATCGTACACCGGCTGGGAAGCCTGTCGCGGTCCGACGCGCCCGCCGTACTTGCCGACCTGCTCGACAGGCTTGCCTCTGACGAGCGCTTCGCGCTGCTGAAGATCGCAACGGGAGCCTTGCGTGCAGGCGTCTCGGCGCGGCTTGCCAAGACCGCACTGGCGCAAGCTTTCGACCTGGATGTCGAGGCGGTCGAGGAAGTCTGGCACGGCATCGCACCGCCGTTTCCGACACTCTTTGCCTGGGCGGAGGGCCGCGGGCTCCAGCCGACTGCGGTCGACACGCCGGTTTTTCGCCCATTCATGCTCGCGCACCCGCTCGAGGACCTGCGGGTCGATCTGAAGGACTATGCCGCCGAATGGAAATGGGACGGCATCCGCGTTCAGATCGTCCATGTTGCCAAGGACGGTCAACCCCAGACTCGCCTGTTCAGCCGGACAGGGGACGATGTGACAGGCAGCTTTCCCGACGTCGCGGCGGCGGTCACCGTGCCCGGCGTGTTCGACGGCGAATTGCTCGTGAAGGGCGAGTTCCAGGGCGGAGAGGCCGCCAGCTTCAATGCGCTGCAACAACGCTTGGGGCGCAA
>JANMKS010000024.1:0-2927 GCA_031372155.1 Sphingomonas sp. | reverse complement strand
AACCGAAATACATAGAATAGGTGAAAATATTAAAAAATATATTATAGACGGCGGTCTCAAATTTGAAGTGCAACACCCGGCGGGATAGCGGGTGTTTCCATGGGACAGGCTTACAAACACATTGATTCGGACGAGCGGGATTTCATTCACCGGCATCTGAACGAGGGCCGCAGCGGTCGCTGGATCGCGGCGGAACTCAGCCGTCCGGCCTCGGCGATCTCCAGGGAGTTGTCGCGCAATCGCGGCCCGGCTGGCGGTTATGACGGCATCGACGCCGGGAGGGCCGCGCTGGGCCGCCGGCGGCGCGGCCCCGTCAAGTTGCGCGAGGGTTCGGCCTTGCGCGCGCACGTGTTCGACCACATCCGCAAGGGCTGGTCGCCGCAACAGATATCCGGCACTCTGGCGCGCATGCCGCAAGCCGTTGGCCACGCCCCCGTCCGTGTCTCGCACGAGACGATCTACCAGACGATCTACGTCCTGCCGCGCGGCGAAATCCGCCGGCAACTCATCGGTTTGCTGCGTCAGGGCCGCAAGCTGCGGCGGCCGCGCGGGCAAGGCAAGGACCGGCGCGGCGGCCTCGTCGGCATGACATCCATCCACGAACGCCCGGCCTCCGCGCTGACACGCCAATTATTCGGCGACTGGGAAGGCGATCTGATCAAGGGAGCCGGCAACGCCAGCGCCATCGGCACGCTGGTGGAGCGCAAGAGCCGCTTCACCATCCTCGTCAAGATGAAGGACTGCGGCGCGGACGCGGCGCTCGATGGCTTCCAGCGGGCGCTGAATGGCGTACCCGAGGCGATGCGAACCAGCCTCGCCTACGATCAGGGCAAGGAAATGGCGCGCCACGCCGAACTCGCAAAACGGCTGAAACTCAAGGTCTACTTCTGCGATCCGCACAGCCCGTGGCAGCGTCCCACCAACGAGAACACCAACGGCCTCGTGCGCCAGTATCTGCCCAAGGCAATCGATCTGAGCCCGTACTCACGCCGCGACCTCGAAAAAATCGCCCACAGCCTCAACACCAGGCCACGCGCCTGCCTCGGCTTTCAAACCCCCGAGGAAGTGTTCTACAATGAACCTAAAAACCGCAGTTGCCCTTGATGGCTGGCATTGGCGCGGCGGGTTTCGACCTATGGTTGCATCACGCGGTCGCGGCGAGGCGCGGCGGCGGGCGGGGCCGGCGGCCGTCGAGGAATATTCGGAAGGCTCTGGCGAGGATGGCGGTCCAGATTTGCGCTCGCTGCAACTGCTCCGCACTTTCGACAAGACCGCGCAGGAACCTTGCCACGGCGCGCAGCGCGCCGGCGACATGGCCGGCTTTCGCGTGCGAGCTGGCGATGCTGATCGTCGTCGCTCGCGCATGCTTCACGCGCGAGGCGACGGCATGCAGCAGCAAGGGCCGGCTGGTGATGGCTTCCAGATGTTTGTCGGGCTCGGCCAGCCGCGCGAAAATGTTCCACCAGTTGTAAATCAGCGCGACGAGCCGCGCGCTCAGGCGGCAACGCGCCAGATCGTGCGTGGTGAAGCCGCCCCAGCCCCACTGGTTCTTCAGCTCGTCGAAAATATTCTCGTCGTCGCCGCGATCGCGATACAGCTGGCCAAAACTCTCGATCGGCGCGTCCAGCGTCGTCGCCAGAACCTGGTATTCGTAGAGATCGTCGCCGGGACCGATGTCGGCGAAACACAATTGTCGCTGGCCTTGATCGTCCATCGCCGACGACGCCAGCTGCCCCGTCACGCGCCGCCGCAGCACGATGACGCGGCGTTGCCGGCTCCAGCCAACGAGCCTGACCGCGCTCTCCTTCGCCCGCCAGCCCTGGCCCGCGTCAACCCATTCCTCGCGCGGCGACAGGCGCGCGACCATGCGCTTGACGTTGGACGTCAGCCGCAACTTGAACAGATAGGGCTGATCGCGCTGTTCGGCCTCGCGCATCATCGCCTCGTTGCCGAACCCCGCGTCGCCGCGCAGCAACGTCGGCCATTGATCCCTCGGCGTGCGCTCGAACCACGCCCACAGGCCCGGCGCGGAATAGTTCGACGCGTGCTGATTGCCAGCGCGCACGTCGACATCGAGAATGAGCCGCGTCCCCGCCATCGCGAAGGTGTGATACGTGTGGCTTGGACGCCCGGGCTTCTTCGGATTGTAGCCGACGACCGCGCCCTGCTGATGGCCGTAGAGCGGCTTCACCGTCGTGTCCATGTCCAGAATCCACGGCTCGCTCAGCAGCGGCGCCGTGCAATGATCGAGATGCCCTTGCAGCCATGTGGCGCCCTCCTCTTCATGGATCGCCTTGAAGCCGCGCCGCACCGCGTCCTCGCTGACGATCTTCTTCATGCCGAGAAGGTCCGGCAGCACGCCGTCGCCACGCAACGCCGCGATATGCGCGTAACGTTTGTGCCCCGACAGGATCGACAGCATCGCCGTGCCGAACACATCGCGGTTCCCCGGCGCGTTGGGGCTCGTGTAGCGCAGCGGGCAATCGGCGATGAAGGCGTCGAACAGACCCGCCGTTTTCAGAAAATCGACGAAGAAAGGCAATTGCCCGAGCGGCGTCAGGCCAGCCCCCGCGTCCCATTCGATCCGCACCGGACCGCCGAAACTGTCGAGGCTCACGCCCGGCGGCGCGCGACACTCTGCAACCGTGGATTGTTCACCCGGAAGGTGAGGCCTCGAGAGAGCAAGATCGTGGGTCATGCCCCTGAATTTGCATGAGTCTCAGTCAAACGGGAATAGGCCAACTGCGGTTTTTAGGATGAAGAGCCTCGTCTGATGATCGGTGACGTGGAGGCCGGGCAAAGACTGATTCCCTCGAAGTTTGAGTGAACCAGACCTGCAACCCTGCCGCTCTCGATCGCCAGACGGGTTTAAAAATCCGCGCGCCGGGGGTGCTCAGCCGTCGGTCGGGCTACGCCCTTGTATGGGG
>JANMKS010000023.1:0-3871 GCA_031372155.1 Sphingomonas sp. | reverse complement strand
ACAGTCGCGGGCGCAAGGGGTTGCCACGCCGCGACGGCCCATGACGGCATTTGTTTCGCAAGATTACGGGACGGAAATGATGGCCCCACACTCAAGATTTCTGCGTGCGGCATGCGTGCTTCTGGCGTCGGCGATGGCCGCGAGCGCCGCGCCGGCCGAGGCACCCACACTTACGGCATTGTCGCAGATTCAGTCGGGCGAATGGACATTGTCCTCGCGCGACCGGAGCGTTCCGGCGCGCCGCCTGTGTCTGGGCGATCCGCGCGCGCTCCTCCAGATACGGCACGGCGGTGCCGGATGCGGCCGCTTCGTCAACGCGAACGATCCACGTCAGCTTGTCGTGCATTATACCTGTCCGGGCGCCGGCCACGGACGGACGACTGTGCGCGTCGAAAGCGAGCGCCTCATCCATATCGATTCTCAGGGGATTGCTGAGAACATGCCCTTCGACTGGTCGTTCGAGGGCCGACGCACCGGTGAATGCAGCGCATCGGACCGCGCCGGATTACGCTAACGTCCCGTTAACTATCGCGTGCTAGCTATGTGCTCAGCGCTCGCTTGTTCGATCGCTTTCCTCCCTAGTGGGTCGTGAGATCCGAACTGGGCCGCCCCGCAACGGGCGGCCCCTCTTTTTGTGGCGCAAGGGCCAGTCATCGGCTAGCCGCACGCAATGTCCATTGCCCCTGCAAAATCTGGTGCCGCCGCGGTCGTGCTGCTGTCGGGCGGTCTGGACTCGATGGTCGCCGGAGCGCTTGCCCGCGAAGCGGGTTACCGCCTGCTTGCGCTGACGATCGATTACAATCAACGGCACCGGGTCGAACTGGATGCCGCGGCGCGCGTCGCCGAAATACTTGGAGCAGAGCGCCACGTCGTCTTGCCGCTCGACCTGTCGCTCTTTGGCGGTTCGGCACTCACTGATACCCGGATCGATGTGCCCAAAGGGAGTGTGTCCACCGCCATTCCCGTGACCTATGTTCCTGCCCGAAATACGATTTTCCTGTCGGTTGCGCTCGGCTGGGCGGAAGCGGTCGGCGCGCGCGACCTGGTGATCGGCGTCAACGCGCTCGATTATTCGGGCTATCCCGATTGCCGCCCCGCCTTCATCTCCGCATTCGAGGCAATGGCGGATGCCGCAACCAAGGCCGGCGTTGAGGGCGAGCGTTTTCGCGTCCACGTCCCGCTGATCGCAATGACCAAGGGCGACATCGCGCGAGAGGCAGCGCGGCTCGGCCTTGACGCCGGTCAAAGCTGGTCATGCTATGACCCGTTACCGGGGCCAAGGCCGTGCGGCGCATGCGAATCCTGCCTGCTCCGCGCTAGGGGCTTTGCCGAGGCCGGGTTGCCCGACCCACTCGTCGCGTGACCTATAGCGTAAAGGAACTGTTCCTCACGCTTCAGGGCGAAGGGGTGCGAGCTGGTCGCCGCGCTGTGTTCGTCAGGTTCGCCGGATGCAATTTGTGGAGTGGACGAGAAGCTGATCGCGCGTCCGCGATCTGCCGGTTCTGCGACACCGACTTTGTCGGGACCGACGGCGAAGGTGGGGGCAAGTTTCCGACTGCGGACACACTTGCGGACGTCGTCGAACGACATTGGGGAGAGGGCGTCGAGGGTCGCTACGTCGTGCTGACCGGAGGCGAGCCGATGCTTCAGACCGACGGAGCCTTGGTGGACGCGCTTCACGCCCGCAACTTTGAAATCGCGGTTGAGAGCAACGGCACCTTGCCCGCAGTTGCCGGGATAGACTGGCTGTGCATCAGCCCGAAGGCGGGCAGCACCGTAGTGCAACGCGCAGGGAATGAACTAAAGCTCGTCTGGCCCCAGCCCGCAAGCGATGTCGCGGCGATGGAGGCGTGGGATTTCCAGCACCTGCTGATACAACCCATGGATTGCGTTGACGCGGAGGGTGCACGTGAGGCAGCAATCGCTCTTGTCATGGCACGCCCGCGTTGGCGGCTGAGCGTGCAGGCACACAAGATGCTCGGCTTGCGTTGAAGTCTAGGCCGTGCGTCGCAATTCGACTTCGGGCTCGTCGTTCGGCTCCGGGTTGCGCCCGTAACTGAGCAGGTTGCGTTCGGCGAGCAGCGTATGCGCCTGCGCCATCGGCAACGGCCTTCCGTACAACCAGCCTTGCCCCTTGTGACAGCCGAGTTGCCGCAACCGAGCCTCGATCGCGCTGTCCTCGATCCCTTCGGCGGTCACCGGCAGGCCAAGGCTTTCTCCGAGCCGGGTGATTGCGGCGACGATCGCCGCGCTTTCGGCATTGTCGCAGATCGTGGTGACGAAGCTTTTGTCGATCTTGATCCGGTCGAAGGGGAGAGCGCGTAGATGGGCAAGCGAGGAATAGCCGGTGCCGAAATCATCGAGCGCAATACGAATGCCTTGGTTCTTCAAGCTACCGACGATCGACTGCGCGAGCGCCAGATTTTCGAATAGCGATGTCTCGGTAATTTCGACCTCGAGGCGGTGAGCGGGAAATCCGGTCTCGGTGAGCAGCTTTACGAGTTTCTGGGCAAGCCAGGGATCTTTCAATTGCGTCGGCGAGATATTGACTGACAGGCTGACCGACGCGTCCCAGTTGCGTGCTTCTACGAACGCCTGACGCATGACCGAGAACGACAAGTCGCCGATGCTGCCGGTTTCTTCGGCGATCGAGATGAAATTTTCGGGCATGACGAGCCCGCGCGTCGGGTGATCCCAGCGCGCGAGCATCTCGAACCCATGAAGCCGGTTTGTTGCGAGATCGATCTGCTGTTCGAAATACGGAATGAATTCGCCGCGCGGAATGCCGACGCGCATGCCCTGTTCGATTTCATTGCGCGCCTGAAGCTCGCGTTCCATCGAGACGTCGAACCAGGCATAGCGATTGCGGCCCTGATGCTTGGCGGCATACATCGCGATGTCGGCGCGACGCATCAATGATTCCATTGTGTCGCAATCGCTTTCGGATCGCGCGATCCCGACCGAAGCCGAAATATGCGTGAAGGTGCCGTCGGCATCGAACGGTTGCCCCAGGCGCGCCACCACGGCTTGTGCCACGCGTTCGACGACCTCGGGCGCGCCGGCGTCATAGGCGAAGGCGCAGGCGAATTCGTCCCCGCCCAGCCGCGCGGCGATGGCCGACGGCGGGATAAGTGCCGCGACTTCGTTGGCAACGGTCTGCAACAATGCGTCGCCGGTCGCATGCCCGTGGACGTCGTTGACGTTCTTGAAATGATCGAGGTCGAGCATCAGGACGGCAAGCGTCTTTTGCCGTTTCAAGGTGTTGTTGAGCAAAGCTGTCCCGTCTTCCGACAGCGCCCTGCGATTGAGAAATCCGGTCAGCGGGTCGCGCAAGGCAAGCAAATGGGCGCGCTTTTCGGCCTCGGTCTTCTCGACGATCTCGTCGGACAGATCGCGATACCGTCGCCACCCGAACATGATCAGCGCGATGTTGAGCAGCAACGCGGCGGTAAGCGTGCGATCCGCGCCGCCGCCGACCCCCGCGAGCGCCTGAAGCGTGCTCGACAGCACCTGGCTGCCATTGCCGACGAACATGATGATCGCGGCGACGATGATGCCGCCCGTCATGATGTCGTTGCGTGCGTTCATGCCTCTGGATTGCCGTCTCTTTGCATCGCCGCTCGTCGTCACTGGTCCCGCCCCGCAATTGCGTCGAGCATCTCGCTACCAAGCAGGCGTGAAGAAGACCTTAAGCACGCCGATGTTGACATTTCGCCATTCGCCGACTACCGGCGGTGGCATTGGAAAGCATCGAAAGATGCGCGCCAGCCGACGAGGTTTCGTCCGCTGGCGTTTTTTGCGTTGGAGTTGAGGGCATCATGTTCGATTCACTGAGCGATCGTCTGGGTGGGGTATTTGCCGCACTGCGCGG
>JANMKS010000477.1:0-1657 GCA_031372155.1 Sphingomonas sp. | reverse complement strand
ACGCTGGCCTTGTCCAAGGCGCGGCATCCCGGCGCAAAGCACAGCCTCGACGCGCTGTGCACCCGTTATGGTGTCGATCGCAGCCACAGGGTTCGGCATGGCGCGCTGCTCGACGCGGCTTTGCTCGCGCAAGTGTATGTGGAGCTGACCGGCGGCCGTCAGATCGGGTTCGATATTGCCAATGCGGCGAGCGTCGACCTGGCACCGCGCATGCCGACACCGGTCTATGCCGTGGTCGGTCGCCAGCCGCGCTTTCATGCTGCGACATCTGCGGAACTCGAACGCCACGCAATCTTTGTGGCAACACTGGTAGAGCCGCTCTGGTCGCTCGACGCCGCCCGTATCTGAAGGAGAACGTAGATGGACATCCGTGTTTCGGGACACCAAGTCGCAACCGGTGAAGCGCTCCGCGTCCATGTTTCCGACCGGCTGCAGGGTATTGCGGACAAGTATTTCGCGCGCACCATCTCTGCGCAGGTGACGTTCGGGCGCGGCCCGCACGACAACGGATTTTCTTGCGACATCGTGGCGCACGTCATGCAGGGTGTGATCCTGAAAGCGACGGGTGCGGCCATGGAGGCCCATCCGGCCTTCGAAACCGCAGCCGAAAAGATCGAGCGCCAGTTGCGACGGTACATGCGGCGACTGAAGGATCACAAGGGCGCGAATGGTGCGACACCGATCGATGCGGGCTACACGGTGTTCGAACAGCCCGAAGAAGAAGACGAAGTTGGCGATTTCCCGCCCATTGTCGCCGAAACACGCGTCGATGTGCCCGATTCGACGGTGTCCGACGCTGTCATGATGCTCGATTTGCGGAATACGAACGCGCTACTTTTCAAAAACAGCGGGACAGGCGCGTTCAATATGGTCTATCGGCGCGGCGACGGCACGATCGGCTGGGTAGAGCCCCAGCGCGCGGCCTGATCCCAACTCCATGGCCGCATCGGCCGTTATCCGGACCCAGAATGACCGATTTGCAAGATTTTCTCCGACCAGGTGCGGTCGTGGCGGCGCTTGTCGCCCCTACAAAGAAGTCGCTGTTCGCCCAGCTCGCAACGATCGCGGAGCAGGCATACGGAATTGAACCGACGCTCGTGATCGAACGGCTAACCGAGCGCGAACGCCTTGGTTCGACTGGCTTTGGGGGCGGAATTGCCATTCCTCACGGCAAGATCGAAGGATTGCCGACAGTTGTAGGCGTTTTCGCCCGCCTGGCACATCCGGTGGACTTCTCGGCAATCGACGACGAACCCGTCGACCTCATCTTCATGCTGCTTTCGCCGACCGATGCCGGTGCCGATCACCTGAAAGCGCTGGCCCAAGTCAGCCGCATCCTACGCGATCGCAATTTCATCGCGAAGCTCCGTGGGGCAGGCAGCGACGATGCCCTGCTCGCGCTTTTTGCGGCGAGTGAAACGCGCAATGCCGCCTGACGGCGAAGGGGGCGCAGCGGCACACCACCGCGCTCTCGAATCGCTGTATCGCTCTGCTCCGATCAACCACGCTTTCCCGTCCGAACTCGAAATTGTGGAGGACGGCTTTGCGCGCATCCATTTTGACGTCACCGCTGATCATTTTCACGCCGCAGGCGCGGTTCACGGGACGGCCTATTTCAAGATGCTCGACGATGCTGCGTTCTACGCCGTGAACAGCC
>JANMKS010000470.1:0-7101 GCA_031372155.1 Sphingomonas sp. | reverse complement strand
GTGTTCGACATCATAGGGCACGCCCGTGCTGAACGACGTTACCCAGGCATCGGTGGTATAGTCGAGGTCTTCGGGATGGAGCCCTTCGCCCCAGGTGGCGCCCAGTCCCGAGCTTCCCGTCCATTCCTGCCAGCGCTCGGCGACGCGGTCGAGCATGCCGTCGGGCGTTGCTGTCCACGCGACTTGCGGATTAAGTTCGGCGGCGGCGCGATAATGCTCCTCGCTTTCGATCAACGCATCCTGCGCCAGCCGCTCGTCGGTGACGTCGGTGTGCACACCGATCCACTCGGCGATTACACCGTTGTCATCAAAGGTCGGTATCGCGCGAATTTGAAACGTGCGGCAATGGCCGTCGTGACGCGTGACCCGATGTTCGAATTCAAACGGTCGCCGTTCGTCGACCGCCGCGCGCCACGCATCGATCGAGGGGCGCTGATCGTCGGGGTGGACCGCATCGGCCCAGCCATAGCCTTCGTATTGCGCCCGCGACTGCCCGGTCAGCGCGCTCCAGCCCGGCTGTTCGCCGAGCATTTCACCATCGGCCGAATTGGTCCACAAAACGCCTTGGACTGCGTCAACTGCCGCACGGAAGCGCGCTTCACTGGCTCGCACCGCCTGCTCGGCGGCCCGCTGGTCGGTTACGTCGTACCCTTCAATAAAAATGCCGGTAACAGCGTTCCGAGCATCGACTACCGGTTGAAAAATGAAATCGCAGAAGCGCGGTTCGGCAGGCCCGCTCGGGTCGAGCTGGCGATCATAGAGCGCGTTGTCCGCGGCATAGGCATTGCCCGATGCACAGACTTCGTCGAGCAGGTCGAGGAAACCCTGCTTGGTTGCATCCGGAAGAACCTCTGCAAAGGTCTTGCCGATGATGTCGCTCCGCCCGGCAAGCGCAAGATACGCGGGGTTGGCCAGAGTGAACCGATACTCAGGGCCTTCGACCATCGCCATGAAGCTCGGCGACTGCGCGAACAGGCGCGCGAGACGTTCGCGCTCGGCCCCGGCAAGCTGCCGAGTCCGCACTTCCTCGGTCGTATCACGGCATGGGCAGAACAGGCCGACGATTTCGCCCGAGGAGTCGCGCACCGGCGAATATGAAAAAGCGAAATGCGCTTCCCTGATCCCGGTGCCGCGATTGATGTGAAGGGTGATATCGTCCTGGTGGATCGGCTCTCCGCGATAGACTGACTGAAACAACGGTTCGAGGTCGGTCATCGCCTCGGCCCAAACATCGTCGAAACATCGTCCCAGCCCCGCCGGATGTTTGGACGCCAGCACCTGTGCATAGCCGTCGTTGTAAATCATGGTCCGCGCTTCGCGGCCCCACGCGACGAACATCGGCTGCGCGGCACCGAGCATCACGCCGACGAGCGTCTTCAGCTCGGCGGGCCACTCCGGCGTAGGGCCGAGCGGCGTCGAGGCCCAGTCATGGGTCCGGATCAGCGCTCCCGTCTCGCCCCCGCCATTGAGGAAGCTCAGCGAACCCGTCGTCCCGGAAGTCTCGTGCCCCAACCTATCCCCCAGCATTACGCGCATATCGCGCGCCAACGCTGTCACCTAGGTTAGGGTTCCTTGTAAACCGCCACGGTCGCGCTAGAGCACCCGAATGCCCGCCGCCGACCCGTTCGACCTGATCGTCGACGCGCCCTTCGATACTGCCTTGTCCGACCGCTACCTCGTCTATGCGCTGTCGACGATTACGGCGCGGTCGCTGCCCGATCTGCGCGACGGGCTGAAGCCCGTTCACCGCCGCTTGCTGTGGGCGATGCGTCTGCTGAAGCTCGACCCGGCGAGCGGCTACAAAAAATGCGCGCGCGTCGTCGGCGATGTCATCGGCAAATATCATCCGCACGGCGACCAGTCGGTTTACGATGCCATGGTGCGGTTGGCGCAGAGTTTCGCGCTGCGTTATCCGCTCGTCGACGGGCAGGGAAATTTCGGCAACATCGACGGCGATAATGCTGCCGCCTATCGCTACACCGAGGCGCGGCTGACCGCAGTTGCGATCGACCTGATGGCGGGACTCGACGACGGCACCGTCGATTACCGCCCGACCTATAACGGCGAAGATGAAGAGCCCGAGGTTATGCCGGGCCTGTTCCCGAACCTGTTGGCGAACGGCGCGAGCGGGATCGCGGTCGGCATGGCGACGAACATCCCGCCGCACAACGCCGCCGAGGTGATCGACGCGGCCATCCACCTGATCGATCAGCCGGAGGCGGAGGATATTTCGCTGCTCCAGTTCGTGCGCGGTCCCGACCTGCCGACGGGCGGCCTTATCGTCGACCCGCCGGCGATGATCGCCAACGCCTACGCAACCGGACGCGGCAGTTTTCGCGTGCGGTCGAAATGGGCGGTCGAGGATCTGGGGCGCGGCACGTGGGTCGCGGTTGTCTCGGAGATTCCTTACGGCGTGCAGAAGGGCAAGCTGATCGAGGCGCTCGCTGCGCTGGTCAACGAAAAGAAGCTGCCGATCTTTGCCGATGTCCGTGACGAGAGCGACGAGGCGATCCGTATCGTCATCGAGCCGCGCAGCCGTGCGGTCGACCCGCATGTCCTGATGGAAAGCCTGTTCCGGCTGTCCGAACTCGAAGTGAAAATCCCGCTTAATCTCAATGTGCTGGGTGCCGACAGGACGCCGCGCGTGATGAGCCTGAAGGGCGTGCTGACCGACTGGCTGGCGCATCAGATCGAAGTGCTCGTCCGCCGGGCGACGCACCGGCTGGGCAAGATCGACGACCGCATCGAACTGCTCGACGGTTACCTAATCGCCTTTCTGAACCTCGACCGCGTGATCGAGATCATCCGGACCGAGGACGAGCCCAAGCCGGTGATGATTGCCGAATTCGGGTTGAACGACCGCCAGGCCGAAGCAATCCTCAACATGCGGCTGCGTTCGCTGCGCCGTCTGGAAGAAATGGAGATCAAGACCGAGCGGGGGAAGCTCGACAAGGAACGTGCCGATCTGGCGGCGCTGATCGAAAACCCCGCGCGGCAACGCACGAAACTGAAGAAGGATCTCGGCAAGCTCCGCGAACGCTACGGACCCGAAACCAGGCTCGGCGCGCGACGCACCGTGATCGAGGAAGCCGCCCCGCCGCGCGACATTCCGCTCGATGCCATGATCGAGCGCGAACCCGTGACCGTGATCCTGTCGGCCAAGGGGTGGATTCGTGCCCTGCGCGGTCACGCCGACCTGGGCAGTGCGGATACCGCCAAATTCAAGGAAGGCGACGGGCCCGCATTCGCGATCCACGCACAGACGACCGACAAGATCATGATCGCCGCCGCCGATGGCCGGTTTTACACTTTGCCTGCGGACAAGCTTCCCGGTGGGCGCGGCTTTGGCGAGCCGGTGCGGCTGATGATCGACCTGCCGGGTGAGACAGGTATCGTGAAGCTTTTTGCTGCGCGCGCCGAAACCCGGCTTCTCCTCGCGGCAAGCGACGGACGCGGCTTCATCGCAAAGGTTGCCGACGTCATTGCCGAAACCCGCAAGGGACGACAGGTCGTCAACCTGCGTCCCGGTGCAAAACTGCTCGTCGTCCGGTCGATACCGTCGGCACACGACAGCGTCGTCACGATCGGCGACAATCGGAAAATGGTCGTCTTTCCGCTGTCCGAACTGCCCGAAATGGGGCGCGGGCAGGGCGTCGCACTGCAACGTTTTCGCGACGGCGGCCTTGCAGATGCAGCCACGATCAGCCTTGGCGACGGATTGAGCTGGGCGATGGGCGGCGACAGCGGGCGCACGCGCACCGAGGCCGACCTGACGCCGTGGCGCGCGGCGCGCGGTGCGGCTGGTCGAATGCCGCCAATCGGATTCCCTCGCGACAATCGCTTCGCGGTGTAACGCGCACCATCCTTAGGCTCGCTTTAACCTGTCGCTCCTATGCGGGGGCCAATGGGTGTCGCACAAAAACGGGGTAGCGCGCGTCTTGCCGACGCACCCGTTCTGGCGCTCGACGAAGCCCGGCAATTTCTCGCGACCCGACAAGCCTATCTCGATGCCTTGCCGGTGGCTGCTGCGGTCGTCGTTCGCGTGAGGGGTGCGCTTGCGGTTCACGCCAGCAATGCCGCGTTCGACCGGCTCGACGGACCGTCTGGCACACGCCTCATCGACCGCGCCACCTGCGCGGACCACATCACATCGGTCCTCGACGGTGCGCTTCCCCGCGTCAGCTTTGAATGGCGCGACGGCGGGGCAATCGACGGCCGCCATTTCGGCGTCGCCATTGCGCAACTCTGTCCCAGTGCAGAATCAGGTGCACGCGTGCTCATCACGCTGATCGACCGCACGATAGAGGTTCAGACCGAGCGGTCACTTCGCAGCGAAATGCTGACCGACAGCCTGACCGGGCTGCCCAACCGGCTTGGCTTCGTCGAACGTGTCGAGGCCAAGTTCGCCGATGACGGTGCGGACAATTACGCCGTTATCGTCGTCGATCTGTCCCGATTCAGCCGGGTCAACGAATGCATCGGATCACTTGGCGGCGACGAACTGATCATTACCGTCGCCCGCCGGCTCATGTCGACACTGCGCGGTTACGACCAGCTTTCGCGCACCGGTGCCAATGAATTCGCGATGGTCGTGCGCATCGTCGACGGACCGGGCGACGTTCTCCACGTGGCGCGTCGCGTCGAGAATGTCCTTTCGCGTCCGTGCAAGCTCTCCGACTTCGAGATCAAGGTCGACTGCGCGATCGGGTGCGCCATCGCGAGCGATGAGGTCGCCGACGCCGAACGCCTGATGCGGCACGCCCAGATCGCGTTGAAAGCTGCCAAGATCAGCAAGCGCGTCGAGTTTTATCAACCCGCAGCCCTTGCCGTGTCGCGGCGGCAATTCATCATCGAAACCGAACTGCGCCGCGCGATCGAGCGCGACGGGCTGTCGATGGCGTTCCAGCCGCTCGTCGACCTGACGACGGGACGCGTGTCGGGTTTCGAGGCGCTGGCCCGCTGGAAGCACCCGGTGATGGGCGTTATCCCGCCCGATGAGTTCATCCAAGTCGCCGAGGAATCGGGACTGATCGTTCCACTTGGCCGCTGGGCACTCGACCGCGCGCTTCAAACTCTTCGCAGTTGGGACGACGCCACCGGGAACACCACCGGGCTGAGCGTTGCTGTGAACCTGTCGGCAATCCAGATCGCGCGTGATGATGTTGCGCGCTTCGTGCGCGAGGGATTGCGGACCCACGGTCTGGCGGGACCAAGACTCACGCTGGAGCTGACCGAAAGCGCGATCGTCGCCGATCCCGAACGAGCAGGACGCGCCTTGAACGCGCTGAAAGCCTGCGACGCGATGGTGGCAATGGATGATTTTGGCACGGGGTTTTCCAATCTGGCGTCGCTTCAGCGCCTGCCGATCGACACGTTGAAAATCGACCGAAGCTTCGTCACGCAGATGCTGATCGACGAGGACAAGGCCGCAATCGTTCGCGCCATTCAGTCGTTGGCCGAGGCGCTTGGCATGGCGACGACCGCCGAAGGGATCGAAAACGCCGAGCTTGCAGCAACGCTTGCGGCGATGGGCTGCACGACGGGCCAGGGATACCTCTATTCCGAACCGCTCGCCGCGGATGCCGCTTTGGCCTATGCGACGGCGTTAGCGGGGTAGCACTGCGCCGAGTTCGCGATCGACGATTTCGTCGAAAGCCTTCGCTGTCGGAAACCCGGAATCGACCCACGCCCGTTCGATCGCCTTCAGCGTCGTCGACACGTCCGGTCCCGTCTTCAGTCCACGATTGACCAGAGCACCTCCCGTCACGGGCAGCGTCGGTTTTTGCCAGCCGGCAAGCGCCGCGAACTCGGCATCGCTGCCATCGCCGAGCAGCAACCGGTCGATCGCTTCGGCGTCGCCGATCCAATAGGCGAGCGCCTCAACCGTGCCGCGCGCTTCGCCAAACCCGCAGGCCAGCGCCAGCCGCCTCGCCTGTGCTTTGGAAAGCCGCAGGCGCAGGGCTACGTCACGGCCGACGGCCGGGTCAGGCCCGATCAACGCGGCGAGTCGGCGAAGCGCATTGCCCTCGACGACGAAATCGTGTTCGCGCCGAATCACGCGCGCGAGCGCCGCGCTGCTTTGTATTTCGGGCAGGACCGGTGCCAGCACGTCGCGGTCCAGCATCAGGCGTACCGCCGCGACCGGATCGTCGCTCGCCAGAAGCTTCAGGAGTTCGGCGGCGATGCGTTCGCGCGACAGCGCCATCAGGTCGTTCGCGCGCGCGGCGCAGGCGTCGTAAGAGGCGTAGTCGGGCTCTCCCCTGCCGAACCGAGCAAAGAACCTGAAGAAACGCAGGATGCGAAGGTGATCCTCGGCGATCCGCTGATAGGGTTCTCCGATGAAGCGCACGCATCCGGCATTCAGGTCGTCCGTGCCGCCAAAATAATCGAAGACTTCGCCCGTCTCGGGGTTTGCCGACATCGCATTGATCGTGAAATCGCGCCGCGCTGCGTCTTCTTTCCAGTCGTCGGTGAACGCCACCGTGGCGTGCCGTCCGTCAGTCGCGACGTCGCGGCGCAGCGTGGTCACCTCGACCGGCCCGTCTTCGGTCACTGCGGTGACGGTGCCATGTGCAAGACCCGTGGGCACCGCCTTGATCCCAGCCATGGCCAAGCGAGCGAGAACCGCGTCCGGGGTCAGCCGGGTCGCAAGGTCAATGTCGCTGACGGAAAGGCCCAGCGCCGAGTCGCGAACGACGCCGCCGATGAACCGGGTCGTCTCGCCGCCGCCGAGCGCGGCGATCAATGCCTGCAACGCGGGACTATCCGGCAGCTTCACGTGCCCATCCTTGCCGCCAGGTTGGCGAGCATCGCCGCCGTCGCGCCCCAGATCCGTCGTTCGCCCCACATCGTCTCAAGATAGCGCCGTTCGCGCCCCTCGAACATGACCGTCTGCTCGCGACAATTGACCGGATCCAGTACGAACGAAAGCGGCACCTCGAACACCGCCGCGACCTCGCGGTCGTGCGGGACGAGCGGCAGGTCGGGTGGAATGACACCGAGCACGGGAACGATCTCGAAACCGGTCACGGTGCGATACGGCGCCAGCGTGCCGATCACCTCGACATGTCGGCGGTGCAACGCGATCTCCTCCTCTGCTTC
>JANMKS010000457.1:0-1876 GCA_031372155.1 Sphingomonas sp. | reverse complement strand
CAGCAGTGCCGTGCCGAGGACATCGCGGGCGTGAAGGAAAGGTACGAGCAACTCGGCATACCCGCCGATTTGCAAACATATCTGACCGACCTGCCTGAACGTCTCGACTGGGCGCACCTCGTGATCGCGCGCGCAGGCGCTTCGACGATTGCCGAGCTGACTGCGGCTGGGCGGCCTGCGATCCTCATCCCGCTGCCGAGCGCGACCGACGACCACCAGAGTGCGAACGTGCGTGAGATGGTCGAGGCGGGCGGCGCACGCGCGATTGCCGAACGCGACTTCACCCCCGTCGAGCTTGCCAAGCAGATGCAGAAGCTTGCGCTCGATGCGGGCGCGCTTGCAAATGCCGCGAAGCGCGCCTGGGGCTGCGGGCGGCCCGAGGCGACACGCGATCTGGCAGACCTTGTTGAAAGCTTGACGGTCGCGCCGATGCTCGTCGGGCGACCGGTCAAGGCGACGGCGTGGAAGCAGAGCGACTGGGTCGCAGGTGCCGCTGCGTGAGGGGTGTCGCGACCGACATCGGCACGATCCACTTCGTCGGTATCGGCGGCATCGGCATGTCTGGCATCGCCGAAGTCATGCACAACCTTGGCTATGCGGTGCAGGGTTCCGACGTTGCGGAGGGTTATGTGATCGAGGGGTTGCGCGCACGCGGCATCCCCGTCGCGATCGGGCATGATGCCGACAACCTGGGTGATGCGGCCGTGGTGGTGACTTCGACGGCAATCAGGCGTGAAAATCCGGAAGTCGCTGCGGCGTATGAGCGGCGTGTGCCCGTGGTTCGCCGCGCGGAAATGCTTGCCGAACTGATGCGCCTGAAATCAACGGTGGCGGTCGCGGGGACGCACGGCAAGACAACAACGACAAGCATGATCGCTGCAATGCTCGACGCGGGTGGCGTCGACCCCACGGTGATTAATGGTGGAATTATCAACAGTTACGGCTCGAACGCGCGGCTCGGCGCTTCCGACTGGATGGTTGTCGAAGCGGACGAGAGCGACGGGTCGTTCCTGCGTCTGGACGGCACGGTCGCGGTGGTGACGAATATCGATCCCGAGCACCTCGACCATTATGGGTCGTTCGAGGCGGTCAAGGATGCGTTCGTCGAGTTTATTGAGAACGTGCCCTTTTACGGTGCCGCGGTTCTGTGCCTCGATCATCCCGAGGTCCAGGCACTGTTGCCGCGTGTCCGCGACCGCCGGATCGTAACGTACGGATTCAGCGCGCAAGCCGATGTGCGCGGCGTCAATGTCGTACCCGGAGCGGGCGGCAACAGCTTCGAATGCCTGGTTCGCAGCCGCGACGGGTCGGTGCGAAGCATCGAAAATGTCCATCTGCCCATGGCGGGGCGGCACAATGTCCAGAACGCGCTGGCCGCGATTGCGGTCGCGATCGAACTGGGTCTGGACGATGCGACCATACAGAAAGGCTTCGGTGCATTCGGTGGGGTGAAGCGTCGCTTCACCAAGGTCGGCGAAACGGGCGGCGTCACGATCATCGACGACTATGCACATCATCCGGTCGAGATACGCGCCGTCCTGTCGGCGGCGCGCGAAGGGGGTACGGGGCGCGTCATCGCGGTCGTCCAGCCGCATCGGTATTCGCGCCTGGGCGGATTGATGGACGAATTCGCGCAGGCGTTCAACGACGCCGACGTGGTCTATGTGGCGCCGGTCTATGCAGCTGGCGAAGCGCCTGTCGACGGCGTCAGCGCGGGTGCGCTCGTCGAACGGCTGAAGGCGCGTGGGCACCGTGCGGCGACCGAGACGTTCGATGCAGCGGCGCTTGCCGGTGTGCTGGCGGAAGAAGCGGTTGCGGGCGATATCGTCGTCTGCCTGGGCGCGGGCGACATCACCAAATGGGCCGCAGGCCTTGC
>JANMKS010000078.1:0-3949 GCA_031372155.1 Sphingomonas sp. | reverse complement strand
TTGATCGCCGTCGAGGCCGGGACACAGGGTGCGTTGCTCGCGCCGACCGAAATTCTCGCACGGCAGCACTTCGACACGCTTTCGCGGCTGCTCGCGGGGGTTGACGTTCGCCTTGCCATCCTGACCGGCCGCGACAAGGGCCGGGTGCGCGAGGCGACGCTCATGGGGCTGGCGGACGGGAGCGTGGACATCCTCATTGGTACGCACGCAATCTTTCAGGAGTCGGTCAATTACAAGCACTTGGGGCTGGCTGTTATCGATGAACAGCACCGCTTCGGCGTCTCGCAACGTCTCCTCCTGACCAGTAAGGCAGGCGTTCCACCACACCTCCTCGCGATGACCGCGACCCCGATCCCGCGCACACTAACGCTGACCAATTACGGAGAGATGGACGTCAGCCGCATCGACGAGATGCCCCCCGGGCGCACCCCTGTCGAAACGCGAGTCATCTCCGCAGACCGCCTCGACGAAGTCGTGGGCGCCCTCGCTCGCCACATCGACAGCGGCCGGCAAGCTTTCTGGGTCTGCCCGCTTGTCGAGGAGAGCGAAACGGCGGACCGGGCAGCAGCGGAGGCACGTGCCGCAGCGCTCAAGCTGCGCTTCGGCGAGGTGATCGGCCTCGTCCACGGACGCATGAAGGGCCCTGAGAAAGACGCGGTGATGGAAGCTTTCGCGGGTGGTGCGCTGAAGGTTCTCGTCGCGACAACCGTCATCGAAGTCGGCGTCGACGTTCCCAATGCCTCGCTGATCGTGGTCGAGGACGCCGAGCGGTTCGGACTCGCCCAGTTGCACCAGCTGCGCGGGCGGGTAGGGCGAGGGGCAGAGCGGTCGGTGTGCCTGTTGCTGCGTGGAAACAGCCTGAGCGAGACGGCGCGGACCCGGCTTGCGTTGATGCGTGAGACCAACGACGGGTTCCGGCTTGCCGAGGAGGACCTGCGACTGCGCGGTGGCGGCGAAGTTCTTGGCACCAGGCAATCGGGTGAGGCGCGCTTCAAGCTGGCGACGGCAGAACAGGTGCAGGCGTTGATAGCGACGGCGAATGACGACGCGCGGTTGCTGGTCGATCGCGATGGCGGCCTTGATGGCGCACGGGGACGAGCGGCACGAACCGCGCTTTATCTGTTCGAGCGCGATGCCGCGGTCGCCTTGCTCCGGTCGGGTTAGGCGAATACGCGCTTGAAGGCAGTCAGTTCGTTTTCATCGACGCCGTCGCGAAAACGCGCACCGACGCGGTCGCCGAGTACCCATACAATCTCGCAGCGCACCCATCCGATCGTCGGCAAATCGATGCGTACCGGGTCGCGTTCGCAAAGCGGAGCTTCGGTCGTCGCCATCAGTCCGCCGTTCGAGATATTCAGTATGCGTGCCCCGAACGTATGCCCGTCGCGATCGTACATCAGCGTGTCGATCGCGACGGACGCGCGCGTAATCTTGCGCCGGTCGGATTCGATGACATTGCTTACAAGGTCAGGTTCGTGTGCGATCATGGCCCCGGTATATCGGCACCCGCTGCCCTAGCGGTAAACGGGCCGGGTTAACTTCGCGCTTACCGTACAATCAATCCGTGAAGCTTTTTACCCGCCGAAACGCGCACCGGTTTCGCACCGGGGACGATCATCGCATCTTCGCCTGCTTTCTCGCCGTCGATCCGCGCGCCACCGCCCGCGATCAAGCGGCGCGCTTCGCCCTTTGACGCGACCAGCTTGAGCGCGACCAGGGCGTCGACGATATTGATCCCGCCGGTCGCGATCACATGTGTCGGGAGCGAGGCACCCCCCGTACCATCTTCAAAAGTCTTTCGAGCTGTTTCGGTGGCGATTGTCGCCGCTTCCTCCCCGTGAGCGAGCGCCGTGGCCGCGTCCGCCAAAGCCTTCTTGGCAGCGTTGATGTCCGCACCTTGCAGCGTTTCGAGGCGTGCGATTTCTTCAAGCGGAAGGTCGGTGAACAAACGCAGGAACCGGCCGACATCGCCGTCCTGCGTGTTTCGCCAGAATTGCCAGTAATCATAAGGCGGCAGCACGTCTGCGTTCAACCAGACCGCGCCCGCCGCAGTCTTGCCCATCTTGCCACCATCGGCCGTGGTGATCAGCGGCGTCGTCAGCCCGAACAGCTGCGTTCCGTCCATCCGGCGGGTCAGTTCAAGCCCGTTGACGATATTGCCCCATTGGTCGGATCCCCCCATCTGGAGCCTGCACCCCGCGCGCCGCGACAATTCGAGGAAGTCATATGCCTGGAGAATCATGTAGTTGAATTCGAGGAAAGTCAGGGGCTGCTCGCGCTCGAGCCGCAGCTTGACCGAATCGAAGGCCAGCATGCGATTGATCGTGAAGTGCCGACCGACATCGCGCAGGAAAGGCACATACTCGAGCCTGTCGAGCCAGTCGGCGTTGTCGATCATCACGGCGTCGGTCGGTCCGTCCCCGAAGGTCAGAAAGCGTTCGAAGACGCGGCGGATGCTCGCGATGTTGGCCGCAATGTCCTCATCGGTCAGCAGCTTTCGCGATTCGTCCTTTCCCGACGGATCGCCCACCTTGGTCGTTCCGCCGCCCATGACGACGATCGGCTTGTGACCCGCCTGTTGCAGCCGGCGCAGCATCATGATCTGGACAAGGCTGCCAACGTGCAGTGACGCCGCGGTGGCATCGAAGCCGATATAGCCCGGTATGACCTGCGCCGACGCAAGCGCATCCAGGCCATCAGCGTCAGTAACCTGATGGACATAACCGCGCGCGTGAAGCAAGCGGAGGAGTTCGGATCGATATTGGGTCATGGTGGCGGCGCGGGTAACACGGAGCAGGAGCGTTGGGTAGTTTGCGTGTTGCCCTGCAAAGACACCCGACCACGCCGTCTGCTACCGTGCGTGCGATATGGGCTCACGTTGAGGAGCGGCCAGCGCATGCACTGTCGCTCCGGTACGAGGTCGAGACCAGTCGGAACGCGCTCATCGTTCCCGCCCAAATGCCGCCTGATCGCACCGACGGGTTGTGGCGCACGACATGCTTCGAGCTATTCGTTGAAGGACGAGACGATGGCTATCTTGAATTCAACTTTTCACCCTCATCGCAGTGGGCGGCATATCGATTCGCCGCTTATCGCCGGGACATGAGGGCGCTGGCGCAGCCTTCTGCGCCGGTTGTCATATCCCACCAGGCCGCCGATCGGAATTTTGTAATCGCAGTCGAATGTCAATTGCCGCGTGACGCGATTGCATCGCCGCCGCGCCTCGGGCTGTCGGCCGTCATCGAGGAGGTCGATGGGACGAAATCCTATTGGGCTCTGGCGCATCCGCCGGGACGACCCGACTTTCATCACCCGGATTGCTTTGCGCTGACGCTTCCGGCAGCGAGCGGGACATGATGTTCGGGATCGATCGGCTGCTCGCGGAGCCAGAGTTGCGAAAACAGCTTGAGGGGAAGCGCGTCGCGATCCTTGCCCATCCGGCTTCGGTGACCGCCGAGCTGACGCATTCGCTCGACGCGCTGATCGCTTGCGGCATCAACGTCACTGCGGCTTTCGGTCCGCAGCACGGCCTGCGCGGCGACAAGCAGGACAATATGATCGAGAGCCCGGACTTTAACGATCCGGTCCACGGCATTCCCGTCTTCAGCCTGTACGGCGAAGTACGCCGCCCCAACGGTCAGTCGATGGGGACATTCGATACCATTCTCGTCGATCTGCAGGATCTGGGGTGTCGGATTTACACGTTCATCACGACGCTGCGCTATATTCTGGAGGCGGCGACCGAACACAAGAAATCAGTTTGGGTACTCGATCGCCCCAACCCTGCTGGCCGACCCGTCGAAGGGCTTACATTGCGGCAAGGGTGGGAAAGCTTCGTCGGTGCCGGGGCAATCCCGATGCGGCACGGGCTGACGCTGGGCGAGCTTGGGCAATGGTTCATCGATACGCTCAGGCTCGACGTGGAGTATCGCGTGATAGAGATGGATGG
>JANMKS010000438.1:0-1661 GCA_031372155.1 Sphingomonas sp. | reverse complement strand
CGACGCGTTCGGGCGGCAGATAGGTCGACCGAAACGCTTCGGTCAGGCCGTACATGGGAACGATGGCGGCGTCAGGGAACGTCGACCGCATGCGATCGATGAGCGCCGGCGTCAGGGCGCCACCCGAATTGGTGACCCGCCGTATCGTGCTCCCGGCGTCGTCCCACTCCTGCTCGACCAGTTGTATCCACAGCGGCGGCACTGCGGCGAGCGTGGTGATTTCGTACCGCTTCACGGCTTTCACGACATCGCGCGGCACCAGATAGTCGAAGGGAACGACGCAGCCGCCCGCATACCAGGTCGAGAACAGCTGGTTCTGGCCATAATCGAAACCGAGCGGCAAAACGGCAAGCGTCCGGTCATCGGGCTTCAGCCCCAAATAATGCGCCACGCTTACTGCCCCAAGCCACAGATTGGCATGGCTGAGCATGACGCCCTTGGGCAGCCCGGTTGATCCCGATGTGTAGAGCAATGCGGCGAGGCTATCTGTATTGGCGTCCGACCTCGGCATGCTGCCCAACCCGGACGGCACCTCGATCCATACGGTGCATCCGCCCGGAACATCTGCCGCCGCAAGGCTTGCTGCGCGCTCGCTGCTCGTCAGCAGCAGCGATGCGCCGCTGTCGGCCAGGATATGCGCCACTTGTCCGCGCCGCAGCACCGGGTTGACCGGAACGTGGACCAATCCGGCGCGCACCGCCGCGAGCGGCATCAGGCAGGCGTCGACCGTCTTTGGCAACCAAGTGGCAACGCGTGCGCCCCGCTCCAGCCGAAGGCCGGCCAGCGCGCCGGCAATCTGCGCCACATGTTTCTCCGCCTGACGATACGTGAGTGTTTCCGACTTGGTAACCAGCGCGGGTGCATCTGGCTCACCACGGGACAGCAGGTGATCGAGCGGGCGCGGGTTCGGGTCTGGCACTTCCACCCCTGCTCTTTTAGTAGCGCGGTTCGCCGCGGCAAGCATTGCAAAGGATTATGGCCCTTGTGGGTAAAGGGTGAAATATTCCGTAACCTGGACGAGGCGGAGGCGAGCGCACGCGGATTGCTCGACCGCAACGCCCAGGCTTCGCTGTTCGACCGCATCGACTGGTTTCGCCGCACCCACATGCTTGTCGAAACCGGCAACCCACTCATCGTCCGAGCGCGTGCCGAGGGTTCGGATTGCTGGCTGTTCCTGAGCGAAAACAATGGTAAAGCACAGGCTCTTGCCAGTTGGTACACGCTGTCGTTCAGCCCCGTCTTCACCGGCGACCCGGGCGAGGCGGTCAAGCAGGCGCTGCTCGTGGCAACGGCGCGTCGCCTTCGCAAGCATGTCTCCTCGGTGACGCTCTCGCCCGTCCCCGATCCGGGGGCACAGATGCTCTGCCGCGCGTTCGACCGCGCCCGCTGGATCGCGCACTCACGTGAAACGAGCGTCAACTGGACGGTACCGACCGGAGGCATGAGCTTTCAAGACTATTGGGCAGGACGCAGCGGCGAACTCCGCTCGACGGTCAAGCGAAAGGCCGCCAAGTACGATGTCCGCACGCAGGTTCTGACGTCGTTCGATGCAGAAGCGTGGGACCGGTATGAAGCGATCTATGATTCCAGTTGGAAGCCCGACGAAGGTGCCCCCGATTTCCTGCGCGCAATGGCCGAGGAAGAGGGACGCGCGGGCACGC
>JANMKS010000388.1:0-9241 GCA_031372155.1 Sphingomonas sp. | reverse complement strand
GCTCCCGCATCCGGACCCGCTGTTACCGTCGGCCTTGATTTTTAGGATGCGTGCACGGTGTCCGGTCGCTAGGCCACGGTGCAGAGCATGGACATTTATCTTCCCATCGCGAACCTCTCGGTCAACGCGCTTGTCATCGTGTTTCTGGGCGGTGGCGTAGGGATCCTGTCGGGCATGTTCGGCGTCGGCGGCGGGTTTCTGACGACGCCGCTGCTCATTTTCTATGGCATACCGCCCACGGTCGCCGCCGCGTCCGCCGCCACTCAAGTCACCGGTGCCAGTGTTTCCGGTGCGCTCGCCCATTACCGGCGAGGCGGCGTGGATCTCCAGATGGGGGGCGTGCTGGTTGTCGGCGGCGTGCTGGGCGCGGTCGCAGGATCTGCGCTCTTCGAGCTTCTGCTTTCGCTGGGCCAGATCGATACGGTCATCTCAGTGCTTTACCTCGTGCTGCTGGGCAGCATCGGCGGGTTGATGGCAAAAGAGGCCTGGACAAGCATCAGCGCGGCGCGGCGCGGCATCGCCCTTCCGCCCAGCAAGCGACGACATCATCCGCTGGTCGCGGCATTGCCGCTACGTTGGCGGTTCTATGCGTCGGGCCTTTATATCTCACCGCTCGCGCCACTTTTGCTTGGGTTCCTGACCGGCATTCTGACCGTCCTGCTGGGTGTCGGCGGTGGTTTCATCATGGTACCGGCGATGCTCTACCTGCTCGGGATGGCGACGCGCGTCGTGGTCGGGACATCACTGTTCCAGATTCTGTTCGTCACAGCCGCAACGACGATGGTGCACGCCCTGACAACGCATGCGGTCGACATCGTGCTTGCAGCCTTGCTGCTTTTAGGCAGCGTCGTCGGTGCCCAGGTCGGCGCTCGTCTGGCAACGCGCTTTCGTCCCGATTACCTGCGGCTTTTCCTGGCGGCGATCGTGCTGGCGGTCGCGCTGCGCATGGCGCTTGGTCTGGGGTGGCGGCCCGACGAAATCTACAGCGTACAATTCGTATGAGAACACCCATTGCAATCGCCGTTTTGCTACTGTCGACCGCGGCGAGCGAACCGCTACTCGTCCCCGACGTATCGCAGCGCGAGGTCGAAATTGCCTATTCGTTCACGGGTGCCGAACTGTTGCTGTTCGGGGCCATAATCTATCCGGGCGGCGTCGTGCCCGACGGCCGCACCGACATTGCAGTCGTTCTAAAGGGGCCGGCGCAATCAATCCTGGTTCGCGAGAAGCGCAAACTCGGTGGCCTCGTCTGGGCCAACGCCGATAGTGCCCGATTCAGGTCGGCACCGACCTTCTACGCCGTTGCGTCTTCCCGGCCGCTCGCCAGCCTTGTCAATGAGCGGACAGCGGCGATTTACGAACTCGGCCTCGGCAATATTCACTTGTCGCCCGCAAGCGGCAGCGACCCGAGCGAAGCACGGCGCTTTGAAACCGGATTCGTCGATCTTCGCGCCAAGGGAAAGTTGTTCGTGGATCGACCCGGCGCGGTCGATATCACACGTGGCGTATTGTACCGTGCCCGCCTCAGCATCCCCGCGCGCGTGCCGGTCGGGCGGTATACTGCGGAAACTTTCCTGATCCGCGACGGTAAGGTCATCACCGCGGCAACGCGCGACATCGACATACGCAAGACCGGATTCGAACGCTTCGTCGCGAACGCCGCGGTGCGCTGGCCGCTGCTGTACGGGCTGATTGCGGTAGGACTTTCGGTTCTGTTCGGTTGGGGCGCGGGGCAGGTCTTTCGCCGCACATAATCGACACGAAATCGTTTCGCCCCGGCAGCGGCGCAACTCGTCCCGCAGAAGGGGCTGCGACTATTTCCTCTTAACCAATTCACGGCCAACAAGTTCCGCGGGTTGCAAGGGGCGCTTCGTTGTTCAGGCTTTTCACACCGATCTTCGGCGTTGTGCTGGCGTTGTTCGCGGCCTTGGCTCCGAGCCCTGCCTCTGCCCAGTATTGGCAGTGCGTGGGCTATGCGCGGGAGATTACCGGGGTCGCGATCCGCGGCAATGCCAACACCTGGTGGGGACAGGCCGAGGGTCGCTACGAACGCGGCAAGACCCCCCGACCCGGTGCCGTGCTCGCGTTCAAGTCCATACCCGGTATGCCCGCAGGGCACGTCGCCGTCGTGAGCGAAGTCGTGAACGACCGAGAACTCCTGTTGACGCATGCAAATTGGTCGCGCGGCGGGCAGGTCGAACGCAACGTCCGCGCGATAGATGTTTCGGAAGCGGGAGACTGGAGCGCGGTTCGCGTATGGTACGGGCCGCTCGGCAATCTTGGCACACGTACCAACCCGACGTTCGGATTCATCTATCCGGTGCTTGCTGTCCCTGTCGGACCGCACAACGACCGCGGCCCGCTCATCGGCAATGACATCGCGCAGCTGGCGGCACAGGAACTTGTTGCGGGCAGCTGATTTAGCTCGATGCTTCGACAAAGGCGGCGTGCATAGCTAAGCCGCCTTCTACCCTGACCGATACTTTGCCACCCACACTGCGAGCGAGAGCTTCGATGTGACTGGCATGTCGCTCCGAGAGCCTGGACGCCACGGACACAGAAACGACGAGGCGCGCCGCCCCGATGATGCCTGAGCGCTGTGCTTTGCGAAGCACGCTTCGTGTCGCGGCGCCGATGGGATCACTCGCAAGAAGTTCGGGCAGCGAATTGCGTTGCTTGGGCCTCACGACCTGTAAAAAGCCGAATCCGTTGACAGCTGTACGCTCGAACGGCTGCGGCAGCACTTCGTCCAGCGCTCGGGCGATCGCGGCGCGTTCATCCTTTCCCCCCACCGTCGGCAGGTCGATGCCAATGTTACCGGCGATATCGAAGCGCCGGATCGCATAACCGGCCGCGCGCGCGCCCGCCTGACCAAGTTCAAAAGCAGGAAGTTCGCCGTCGACATCGATCAGTGTCATCGCGGGTGTCATTGAGATACGTAGCATGCCGCCGGGGAACTGCACCGCGCCACGCGTCGCCTGCTCGATACATTCGCTCCAGCCCGCTTCCTCGAAAAGGTCAGGGTCGCGCGCGGTCATGTGCCTCGCGTTCAATATGCGATCGGCAAGCGACGGCCCGGTACTAAGCGGCCGGTCTGTTGCACGGCCCTTCGCGCGCTTCACCGCGCCAGTTTCAATTCCCGCTTCGCGAACGATCTCGATGCGAACAAGCGCACCTTTAGTAACATGCCGGGGAAGCGGTTCGATCAAAACCTCCTCGCCAGAGGCCAATGTTGCGATACCGCGCCTTCCCGGTAGCATGATCTCGGTCAACCGTGCGTCGGCCGTCGTCCCTGCGCGCAGTCCAGGAAGCTCGATGCGCGCCTCAATAATCTTGCCGTCCTTAACCAGGATTGCGCGATCCTCGCCCAGCCCGGCCTCAAACAGCCATTCAGCCACAGGAGATGCCGACACCGGTCAGCAAAGCACGCGTTTCAAACAGCGGGAGCCCGACGACGCCGGAATGGCTTCCGGACAGGAAGCGAACAAATGCTTCGGCAAAGCCCTGGATGGCATAGCCGCCCGCCTTTCCCCGCCATTCGTTCGTGGCGAGATAACTTTCCAGCTCGGCGTCAGTAAGCGATTTGAATGTCACGATCGTCGTGGAGAGACGGTGGCGCGCCTTGCCTTCTGCAATAATGGTGAGCGCGGTCAGAACGCGGTGACGGCGGCCCGACAACAAGTTCAGGCACGTGCGCGCGGTTGCTTCGTCTTCGGTTTTGGGAAGGACACGACGACCGACGGCCACAACCGTGTCGGCGGCAAGCACGACCGCGTCGGGGAACCGCCCGGCGACGACCGCCGCCTTTGCAGCGGCCAGGCGGGCGGAGTGAAGCCGGGGCAGCTCGCCCGGCAGGATCTGCTCGTCGATGTCAGCTGGCTCGACCGCGTCCGGGACGACACCAATCCTGGCGAGCAGCGCAACACGGCGCGGGCTGGCGGAGGCAAGTATCAGGCGCGGCATGCGCCTATTTGAACCGGTAGGTAATCCGGCCCTTGGTCAAATCATAGGGCGTGATTTCACAGAGCACTTCGTCGCCGACGAGCACGCGGATGCGATTCTTGCGCATCTTGCCCGCAGTATGGCCGAGCACTTCATGGTCGTTTTCGAGTTTCACGCGGAACATAGCGTTGGGGAGCAGTTCAACAACCGTCCCTCGCATTTCGAGAAGTTCTTCCTTGGCCATGCAGCCCTTTTCTAAATTGTCATGTCACGATTCCGCGTCGCCTTAGCGAAAGGCGGCGCGGAAGTGAAGCAAGCGGCTCAGACGGCGCCATGCGCCAGCGCGGCAAGCAACTGCAACGCTACGATGTTGGTGATATTGATCATCGGATTGACCGCCGGACCCGCCGTGTCCTTGTAGGGATCGCCGACGGTGTCGCCCGTAACAGCGGCCTTGTGCGCTTCGGAACCCTTGCCGCCGTGGTTGCCGTCCTCGATATACTTTTTGGCATTGTCCCAAGCACCGCCGCCCGAGGTCATCGAGATCGCGACGAACAACCCGGACACGATCACGCCGAGAAGCAATGCACCGAGCGCGGCAAACGCCTGTGCCTGTTCGCCAGATGCCCAGAAGATCACGAAATAAACGACGATCGGCGTCAGCACCGGGAGCAGCGACGGGATGATCATCTCCTTGATCGCCGCCTTGGTCACCAGATCGACCGTGCGCGCATAATCGGGCTTTGACTTAAAGGTCATGATGCCGGGGTCGTTCGCGAACTGATCGCGCACGTCCTTCACGACTTCGCCCGCCGCACGGCCGACCGCGGTCATGCCCATCGCGCCGAACAGATAGGGAAGCAGCGCCCCGAGCAGGAGTCCGACAATGACGTAAGGATTCTTAAGACTGAAATCGACATCGAGGTTCGGAAAGAACTCCTCCAGATCGGTCGTATAAGCGGCGAACAGCACGAGTGCCGCCAGCCCCGCCGAACCGATCGCGTAACCCTTTGTCACGGCCTTCGTCGTGTTGCCCACTGCGTCGAGCGCATCGGTCTTGTTGCGAACGCTTTCGTCGAGGCCCGCCATTTCGGCAATCCCGCCCGCATTGTCGGTGACGGGGCCGTAAGCGTCGAGCGCCACCACCATGCCGGCGAGCGCAAGCATCGACGTGGCGGCAAAGGCGATGCCGATGAGACCGGCAAGCTGGTAGGCGATGATGATGCCCGCGCAGATCACGAGCGTGGGCAGCGCCGTTGCCTCGAGGCTGATCGCCAGACCCTGGATGACGTTCGTGCCGTGGCCGGTTTCCGACGCCTTGGCGATCGAGCGGACCGGGCGATAGTTGGTGCCGGTGTAATATTCGGTGATCCAGATCAGCGCGCCGGTGATGACGAGGCCGAGGAACATGCAATAATAGAGCATACGGCCGGTGAAGCCGCCGGTGCCGTCGAGGTTGGCACCGATCACCGCCTCCATGTCGCCGAGCGCGTATTGCGTGGCGAACCAGATCACGACGGCGGACAGGACGGCTGTGACGCCGAAGCCCTTGTACATCGCGCCCATGATGTTCGTGCCGCCACCGAGGCGGACGAAATACGTGCCGATGACCGAGGTGATGATGCACACGCCACCGACAAGCAGCGGCAAGCTCATGAGCGGAAGCAGCGTATCGCCCGCACCCTTCACGAGCAGTGCGATCAGCACCATCGTTGCGCCGATTGTCACGACATACGTCTCGAACAGATCCGCGGCCATCCCGGCGCAATCGCCGACGTTGTCGCCCACGTTGTCGGCAATGACGGCGGGGTTGCGAGGATCGTCCTCTGGAATCCCCGCTTCGACCTTGCCGACAAGATCGGCGCCGACGTCAGCCGCCTTGGTGAAGATACCGCCACCAAGACGCGCGAAGATCGAGATAAGCGACGCACCGAACGCGAGCGCGACAAGCGCATCGATGACAATGCGGTCGTTGGGGGCGTGCCCGGCAGGGCCGATCAGGTAATAGAAGAAACTTGAGATCGCAATTAGGGCGAGACCGGCGACCAGCATACCGGTGATGGCGCCCGCGCGGAACGCCATCGTCAGGCCCTCTTGCAATCCCTTCGACGCGGCTTCCGCCGTGCGTACATTGGCGCGGACCGAAATGTTCATGCCGATGAAGCCGGTCGCACCCGAAAGCACGGCACCGAGCACGAAACCCGTTGCCGAGACCGGCCCGAGGAACAGTCCAACAAGGATCGCGACGACGACACCCACAATTGCAATCGTCCGGTACTGGCGACCAAGATAGGCCTGGGCGCCTTCCTGAATAGCAGCCGCAATCTCCTGCATCTTGGCGTTGCCCGCCGATGCCCGAAGCACCTGCTGGCTGGTGATGATTCCGTAAAGCACGGCAATAAAGCCGCAAGCAATTGCGAACAGGACCAGATTCATGAGCCGGAATTCCCCTTGTATCGTCGCACGGCGCGCACCTGGCGCGTCGAGATTTTGGCGGCCTATACCGGGGCAAAGCGCGGTAATGCAACCTTATTGGCCGTGCACCCAGCCAAGGTGGTCGGGCAATGGCACAGGTCCGGCGCGGTCGTTCAGCGTCAAGCCCGACCCTTTGGTGAACGTGCCGATGCGCGTCGCCGCGACGGGAAGTGCCGTATCCGGCGGACAGGCGAACAGCAGCTCGTAGTCGTCACCTGCAGTCACCGCCGTCATGCACTCGCCCGCAACCGGCACAGCGTCGAGGTCGATCGTGAGCGCGAGGCCGCTTGCCGATGCCATGCGCTGTGCGTCAATCAGAAGGCCGTCGGATATGTCCATCATGGCGTTCACGAGCGGGGCAAGCGCCCGACCCTCTGCAAGGCGGGGACTGGGACGGAGATAGGCCAAAATCGCGTCAGCCCGACGCAGGCCAAAGCCCATTCGATCTTCATCGGAGGACGACTCGCTTTTTTGATCAGTGGATGGGCCCCGGCCTACGCCGGGGTGACGGAGGTGGGAAAGTCCCAAGCCGGCCAATCCGACGACGCCGGTCACATAAAGCGCGTCGCCCGCAAGTGCCCCGGAACGCGGGGGTGCGATCTCGCTCCGCCCGATTGCCGTCAGCGACAGAACGCGCGGGCCACTTACGGTGTCTCCGCCAAGCAACGGCACATCGAACGCCGTCAGCGCCTCGCCAAGCCCTCGCACGAATGCGGCGTCCCAGCTTTCGTCGGCCAGCGAATAGCCGAGCAGCACGCCGACCGGCACCGCCCCCTTCGCCGCCAAGTCCGAAAGGTTCACCGCAAGCAGTTTCCACGCAACGTCCTCGGGCCCATCTTCGGCGCGAAAATGAATCCCCTCAACCAGCATGTCGTGCGTGAATACCAGATCGCCCAGCACTGCGGCATCGTCGAGCAACCCCCGCGCCGCCGGGTGCAGGGCAAGCGGTCGAAGGAGGGCGAGGAAGTCGGGTTCGGTCATGCCCCGCGACTTAGTGCGAAGTCAGTGGCTGAACCACCGTCCTGTTTGGCGTGAGAAGATGACAACCCGATCTCGGCGAATTCATTACGTAATGCCGCTTGCATCGAGCGACATGGCACGAAGTCGGGTATCGCAGTGCGCCCTAGCCGTAGCACTCGCCATGACTTTCTATATGCAGTTGCATGAGGCGGTTGCTGGCAGCATACGCTTGCGATAGCGATGGACCATTCTCCGCTCCGTTGGCGCAGGACCAACGCGCGATCGGAATGTTATGCCACTGGTAAGTCGACCCGCAACAAACATCTTTGTTGCAGCACAGCTGGCCGTTTTCCTTCTTGCTTCAGCAATATTCCTTCCGGCGGTAACACCGAGCGAGGCGATAGCCGGCGGCCTTTGGCTCAAGCTCGCATTTCTGGTTCGGATGGCCGCGCTTGTCGCACTCGCGCACTGGATGTTGCATAAAAGGTCGCTTGGTTGGTCCGATGTGGGTCTTAGACAGCCGCATTGGTGGCGCTTCCTGGTCGCGCTTCCGGCAGGTGCCTTGTTGACCATCTTATTCGCTGCCGGTGCGCATGCCGTGGTCGCGCCATTCGGGCTGCCCTTGCCAAGCTACGCGATGTTTGCGCCCATCAGGGGGAATCTGGGAGAATATCTGTTCTGGGTACTTCCTGTAAGCATCGGCACTGCTGCAATCGGCGAAGAACTTATATTCAGAGGCTTCATAGCGGATGCGTTGCGGCGGCTGTGCGGTGGTGGATCGGAGCCTTTAGTATTCGTAATCGCTCTCACAGCTCAGGCTGTCATATTCGGGAGCTTGCACTTCTACCAAGGCGTGAGTGGAATTATCACGGCGGGGGCCACGGGGCTGGCCCTCGGCCTGACCTGGCTGATTGCCGGACGAAATCTCTGGGCTGGGATTGCCCTCCACGCGCTGCTTGACGGGTCCGCCATGACGGCGATCTATCTGGGCTACGTAACAACTGGATAGATTTGAAGCGCTGGATCCATCAGACCATAGCTGGGAAGGGGAAAAGCCCGGTGACTGAACTCCCACCTTGGCAAGATGGCCGTTTTGCGAAGGTACCTGATCGCTTCCTACGATTTAAAACTAATCGGAACGCGACCGCTAACCTCACCCATCGCTAACCCGCTCGATGTCCGCACCAACCGCGCTCAGCTTTTCCTCAAGCCGTTCGTAGCCGCGATCGAGATGGTACACCCGCTGGACCTGCGTTTCGCCTTTCGCCGCGAGTCCTGCGATGACGAGGCTCATCGACGCGCGAAGATCGGTTGCCATCACCGGCGCGCCGTTGAGTTCGCTCACGCCGCGGACCACCGCCGAACGCCCCGTCACCTGGATATCCGCCCCCATCCGCGCCAGTTCGGGGACGTGCATGTAACGGTTTTCGAAGATCGTTTCGGTCAGCACACTGGCGCCGTCGGCCATGCACAGCATCGCCATAAACTGCGCCTGCATGTCGGTGGCATAGCCCGGATAGGGCGCGGTCGCAAGCGTCAGGGGACCGAGCTTGCCGTCGGATTTGACGCGGATCGTGTCCTTGGTCGTCTCGATCGTCACGCCCGCTTCTCGGAGGGCGTCGAGCGTCGCGCCCATTTCACTCGGGTCGGCGTTGATCAGTGTGACATCGCCGCCGCTGATCGCCGCGGCGCAGGCATAGCTCCCCGCCTCGATCCGGTCGGGCATGACCGAATAGGTCGCGCCGTGAAGGCGGTCGCGGCCCTCGATCGTCAAGGTTTCTGTGCCGATCCCATCGATGCTCGCCCCCATCGCGACAAGACAGCGGCACAGATCGACGATCTCTGGCTCGCGCGCGGCGTTTTC
>JANMKS010000387.1:0-4858 GCA_031372155.1 Sphingomonas sp. | reverse complement strand
GGCTACGGGCGTGCCAGCAATAACAGGAACCGATGCGAGCAATGCAACGACGGCAACAGCGAATTTCATTGATTCGGTCCTTCAATGTCTGGGTCGACGACTGTGCCCGACCTAATTGAGGCGCGCAATCGCTCCTTCGATCAGCGATTTGTCGGCGTTTGCGTCGTGAGTCTGCGCGATCACCTGTGCGGCGATTCCGGCGGCGGCGCTGGCGGCACGCGCGCGGATGTCGGCAACGGCGGTGCGCTCCGCCGCAGCAATCTTGTCCCCGGCCATCTTCGCGCGGCGTTCGGTCAGTTCCCTGGCATGAACCTGGGCCTCAGCAAGCAGAATCTTGGCCTCGGCTTCGGCATGAGCGATGATCGCAGCGGCATCGCCTGCGCTGGCTTCGGTCTGCGCCTTCGCCTTCGCAAGAAGCGCTTCGGCTTCCGCGCGGATATCCTTGGCCTCGTCGAGAGTGCGCCGCGTGTCGGCGATGCGTGCGTCGAGCGCGTCGGTGATTTTTTTCGGCGCCTTTGCCACGAAGATCGCGATCAGGATGAAGATCGTGAGACCGACATAAACCCAGCCCTCGGCGTTCAGGCCAAGCAGTTCCGGACCGTGATCCTCGGCGTGGACGCTGCCGTCGGCGAGTGTTCCGGCAGTGGTGTGAGCGGCCATGACTAGGCCGCCAACGCGGTTTTGGCCGCGTTCGAGACGAGCGCGGCGTCAGGCCGCCTGCCGGTCAAACGTTCGACGATGGCGCTGGCGGCATCGGTCGCCACGCCCTCGATCTCGCCCATTGCCTTGCCCCGTGCAGCAGCAAGCGTCGCGTCCGCAGCAGCCGCCTTTTCGGCGAGTACGGCATTGGCCGCAGCGACGGCTTTCTCGACACTCAGTGCCGCCTTGGCCTTGGCATCGCCGATGGCGCCGCGTGCTGCCTTGTGCGCCTCGTCGATGTCGGCCGCATAGCGTGCCGCCATCGCATCGGCTTCACCCTTGGCCTGTTCCGCCGTCGACAGGTCGCCCGCCACCTTATCCTCGCGCGCCGTGATCGTCCTGCCCAATTTGGGCAGCGTCAGCCGCACGATCCCGAAATACAGGATCGCGAAAAACAGCGCGAGCCAGGCGAGCTGTGGGACAAAATTGTCGAGGTCGAACTGAGGCATCGCGTGTCAGTCGCTTAGTTCGAGAACGCCAGCGCCAAGGCGACGACGGCCGCGATCAGGCCGAGCGCTTCGGTCACGGCGAAACCAAAGATGAGGCGTCCGCCCATCTTGGCGTCGGCTTCGGGATTGCGCAGCGCACCGTTCAGATACTGGCCGAAGATCGAGCCCACGCCGATGGCCGCAAGACCCGCACCGATGGCGGCGAGACCTGCGCCGATGACTTTTGCCGAACCGAGATCCATTTTGACTTCCTTCTTAGTAACTTAGTGGAGATTGACCGCGTCGTTCAGATAGATCGACGCGAGGAGAGCGAACACATAAGCCTGAACGACGGCGATCAGCACTTCGAGTGCCGACAGCGCGACGTTGACCGCGAGCGGCAGGATGCCGAACACATAGGGAAGCGCGCCGAACGAACCGAGCGCGACGACGAACGTGCCGAACACCTTCAGCAGGACGTGCCCCGCGGTCATGTTTGCGAACAACCGGATGGCAAGCGTGAACGGGCGGCTGAGGAAGCTGAGGAACTCGATCATTGCGACGAATACCGCGAGCGGAAAGAAGGTATTCTTCGGCCAGAACAGGCTGAAGAAATGCAGCCCGTGCTTGGCAAAACCGACCACGCAGACCAGCGCAAAGACCAGCACCGCGAGACCAAGCGTCACCGCGATATGGCTGGTCGGCGTAAACGCACCGACCCACGGGATCAGCCCCAGCAGATTGCAGGCGAGGACGAAGATGAAGACGCTGAAGATCAGCGGCACAAAGCGCCGCCCCTCTGGCCCGACATTTTCGTCGAGCATTTTTCGCACGAAATCATAGAGATACTCGACCGCCGCCTGAGCGCGGTTCGGCACCAGCTGCGGGCGGGCGGTGCCGATGAACAGGAACGCCGAAATGCCAATCATCGCGACCAGCATCCACAGTGACGAATTGGTGAACGACACGTCGTAACCCATCGCTTCCAGCGGATGGATTTTGACGATCTCGAACTGTTCCATCGGGTTGGCCATCGGGGCTCTCTACTCGTTCGGATCTGCGTCGAATTGCTTCGACGTGGTGAGCGCGCGCCGGGTTCCGGCAGCAAATCCGAGCAGCAGCATGACGATCATCACCCAGGGAGCCGTCCCCGCGAAGCGATCAATCAGCCAGCCGATAAAAGCGGATACGAGCACAGCGCCGATGAATTCCACGCCGACTGCCCAGCCGCGCCCTTCCGCTTGCGAATCAGCAGTCGACGGACGCGAAGACGCCGCTTTCGCCGCCGCGATGCGGGCGTCGAGCCCAGAATCGCTCGGGTTGTCGGTATTGCGGTCGTCGGCCAAGGGGCTGCCCTGCTGCATGCGGATAAAGAAACGCCGCCCAGCCCCGGCACTGGTCCAGGGTCGGCGGCTTGGCCGGGCGTTTATGAAAATGACAGGCTCAAGTCAACTGTGCTGCGGTGCGGCATAAGGATCACACCTCCCGTCACCCGGGACTCGATACGAGGTTCCGCTTTTTCTGTCGGGCTTGGTCAAAGATCGCGGGCCCCCGGCTCAAAAGCCGCGGTGACGGGGCGTCATGCGCCCGACGTCAGCCCGCGCAATAAGCGGGCAGGTCGATTGGCGCCGAACCGCTCCGCGTGCGCCAGACGCCATCGCGTAGCTGATAGGCTTCGCCGGGTCCGACACGGCTCGCGAGCGTCTTGCAGCCAACCGCTGCGGCGACGTCCTTGACCGTCACGCCGCGCTGCTCGGCAAGCTGGGTGTAGCCTGCCCGGCGCTTTATGTTGATCGCTTCGACCTCGGCACGGACCGTTGCCGACACGGTGCCACGCACGCCGAGATAGCCGTCGGCCTGTTCGCCGACGGTGCCTGCGGCGATCGCCGGTGCGACTGCGCTTGAGTCCGCGCGAGCGAGCGTCGCGACGCCGCCTGCGAGTGCGAGCGCGACGACGGTTGCAGCGATAATCTTTGAACGGCGTGTCATTTCGGAAACAACTCCGGGTTGCTTGTGATGAAGTCGTCGGCGTCCTTTTGAAGCTTCACGACGACTTCCTGCCTGATATTGACGTTCAGGTTGATCTCGATCGGCTTGTCGGGTGCCTTCACGTTGATGCACCCCGCCAGTCCAAGAGCAATGAGAGGTGCGACCGTTTTCATGATCGCGTGCCTCGCATCGCTCAACCTTCTCGTCAATCTCGGGTCTGTCATGGGCGGGGTTCGCTTTCAGAGGGCTGAACGGTCGTGCGCTGGATGAGCGAGCTTGGATCCTGGAATGTGCGCGCGGTGTTCAGCAAGCTGCGGAACGGCGCGCGAATGGTGATGTTGAAGCGGAACGGAAGGCCAATGAACTGGCGCGCGATAAAGCTCTTTGGCGGGCTCAACGGCGCCTCGTTGATGCCATTGAAATTCACTTTCGAGACGATCTCTCCGTCGAGCGGACCGTCGAGCGAGATCGTCAGGTTCTGGTACCGGATCGACTTCAAAGCGTCGAAAGCGAGTTTTGCGTAGACGTTCATCTTGGCATTTGAGACTTCGCCGACATAAGCCAGCGTCCCGCCGGGTTTCCGCACGATCAGGCTGCCGCCCTCGATGCGGCCGCCGTTCTCGTCGAAGATCATCGGGATGACGCCGTCAAAAGTCCCTGTTGCCGACAGATTCTCGAACTCCATGCGCTCGATGAATTTGGCGGCATCGAGTGCAACGACACGGAAAGTCAGCGCACGTTCGCTCGGCCGGCCAAGATCGAGCGTTGTCGGTTCAAGGATCAGCTTACCGCCGGCAAAGGGCCAGATACCGCGCTCGATTGCGACGCGTTGCCCGGGCAGCAACTGGTAACGAACGACGCCTCCGGTGACGGGCGTGCCCGGATTGACGGTGGCGATCGTCACCTGTTGCCCCGGCGGCGTCGCGAGCGCGAGCAGGTCGTTAAAAATGATCCCGCCCTTCAATCCGGTGACCGGGCCGAAAGCGGCGGCGAGGTCGAGCCCGTCGGTCGCGAAGCGGCCCGAACTGGTGACCCCTTGCGGGTTCCAGCGGATGTCGCCGCGACCCGACAATGCGCCCTGAACATTGGCGATGACCCCGATCGTCAGCGGGGTAAGATCCTCTGGCTGCAGCGTCTTTCCAAAGCGTACCGACGCGACGTCGAGCACGGCATTGCCGACGCCCGCGGCCAGATCGTGCGCGATCGTGACGCGCGTCACGACGCTGTCGTTCTTGGGGGTGCGAAGCGTGGCCGCGGCGCGGATCGTCCCGCCGGCAAGCCGCAAGCCGACGTCGTTGCTGACCAAGGGATTGAAGCGCGGCAGGAGGGCGGCGTCGGTGACCGTCGCCTTGCCGCTGACCGAGAGTGCTGATTGGCGGAAAAGCCACGTGCCGCTCGCGTCGCTCAGCTTCAGCGGCACATTGCCGATCTGCCCCGATGCACCGGCGAAGCGCCCGGCAATGCCCGCGCCCTGAATGCGTCCCGACAGACTTTCGACCGCGAGCTGTGAAAGCCGCTGTGCGGTGCCAATGCGCGCGTCGAGCGCGTCAACGGTGAGTTCATTCGTTGCGATGCGATAGCGCGCCCCAGCGGCGGCAAGAGCAATCGGTGTGGTGCCGATGCGCCCGCTGATACGCGGCATCGCGACGCTGGCACCGCCGCGCATGCGTCCGCTTTCCAGTGTCAGGAGCGCGTCGTCGAGCGGGCAGACGCGCACTGATGCCGGGGCCAATTGCAGACCC
>JANMKS010000351.1:0-2030 GCA_031372155.1 Sphingomonas sp. | reverse complement strand
GAGGGGCTGGAGGGCAATGCGCTGCCCACGACGGGGACACAGGCTTCCGCAGATCTCGTCAACCTGCTCAAAGTCGAAAAGACCAAGTCGTACGAAGTCGGCGCAAAGGCCGACCTGTTCGACAATCGCCTGTCGCTGACGCTTGCGGCGTTTCGCACTGACACGGTCAACGCGCGCGTGACCGGCGCCGACGGCAATCCGCAATTTATCGGCAGTCGCCGCGTCGACGGCGTTGAAGTCGGCTTCAACGGGCGTATTTTGCCCGGCTGGACGGTTTATGGCGGCTACACCTATCTTGACGCAGTAATCGTCGACGGCGGGTTCACGGTATTTTCGGTGCCGGCCGTCACCGGCGCCGGTGGCGTGGTCGTCACACCCGCGCGCAGCATCGTCCAGCCTTCGGTCAACACGGGCAGACAGTTCCCGCAAACCGCACGGCACAGTGCCACGCTTTGGACCGACGTCGCGCTGACCCGACGTTTGAGCATCGGCGGCGGTGCATTCTACACGAGCCGCGTCTTCGGCACTTACGCCGACAACCGCGTCGTGTCGGGGGTAGGTACTGCGGCGGTGGTGAACCCGGCGACGCGCGTCATCGCGCGCACCATTCCGGGCTATTGGCGTTTCGATGCGCGCGTCGGTTATGCATTTTCCGACAAGATCGATGTCGCGGTCAACGTCCAGAACCTGGCGGACAAGGTGTATTTCGTGCAAGCTAACAGCGCGCATTACGGCACGATCGCTCCCGGACGCAGCGCCTTTGCGACGCTGTCGGTCAAATATTGAACGATGATCGTTCCCAACGTCCTGTCCGCCGAACATGTGGCGAAAGTTCGCTCGATAATCGACGCCGCCGAGTGGATCGACGGCAATGCGACGGCGGGCAGCCAGTCGGCGCTCGTCAAGCATAACACGCAGTTGCCCGAAGACTCAGCGCCAGCGCGCGAGGCGGGTAATATCGTGCTCGATGCCCTCGGCGCATCGCCGTTGTTCATCGCCGCCGCTTTGCCGCTGAAGGTTTATCCGCCGCTTTTCAACCGCTATGGACCCGGCGACTTGTTCGGCACCCACGTCGACACCGCGGTAAGGATCCGGCGGGGCAGCGACTTTCGCGTGCGAGCCGACCTGTCGGCAACGCTGTTCCTCTCAGACCCCGAAAGCTACGAGGGAGGCGAACTCGTCATTGCGGGCGAGCCTGGCGTGAAAGCGGCGGCGGGCGACATGGTTCTTTACCCCGCTTCCACCTTGCACAGCGTGACGCCGGTCGTGTCGGGGACGCGGATAGCCGCGTTCTTCTGGGTGCAGAGCATGGTCAGGAATGATGCCGACCGCGCAATTCTGCTAGAACTCGACCAGGCCGTACAGTCGCTGAGCGAGACGCGCGGAGCCGACGATCCACAGAGCATCGCGCTTACCGGCGTCTACCACAATTTGCTGAGACGTTGGGCAGAGCTGTGAAATTGAATCAATCCGGCCTGCTGTTCGTACCGCGTCCATGGCAGCGCGCGGCCGTCCTGCGCTGGCTGAAGCGGATTCACGCATGGACAGGCTTCTGGGGCGCAGTCCTGTTCCTGTTGATGGGCACGAGCGGCTTCCTGCTCAATCACCGCGCGCAACTGAAGATCGACACCGGCGAACCCATCGAGGTTTCAAGTATGGACATCGCGGTCCGGCCGAACCTGTTCAAGGACGCCGACGCGCTGGGCAAATGGGCGAAGTCCGAACTGGGCCTGAGAAGCGAGCCGCGCGAACCGCGCAGGGAAAGCGGGCCCGGCATGGGCAGCGCAAAGAGCGATCGCCGCTTTCTGGGCAGGCCGCACGTCGAGGCGGAGAAATGGTCGCGCGCTTTCACCTTCGTCGACGGTCGCGTCACTGTCGAATACGTGCCCGGTTCCGCAAGTGTCAGCGTGAAGCACGAGGGGCAAAGCCTGCTCTCGACGATCAAGAACATGCACAAAGGCGCGGGCCTCGGCATCGGCTGGGTTCTGTTCATCGATACGATCGCAGGTGCCCTCATAGCGATGAGCCTG
>JANMKS010000322.1:0-2631 GCA_031372155.1 Sphingomonas sp. | reverse complement strand
TCGGACTGGCCGATGATGACGACGCCGTCCACCCGTCCCGAGCCGAACAGACGGTCGAGCCACGCACCATCCACCGGGATGATGCGCGAGAGCAACAAGTCATGCTCGCGCGCGACAACCGCATCCGCGAGAAACCCCATCATGGCGTTGAAGAACGGGTCGGACAGATGCTGGCCGCGTTCGTGCCCCAGTGGAAGAACGAGGCCGATCGCATTGGCACGCCGCATCCGAAGGCTTCGCGCGACCTGATTGACCTGGAATCCGTGCCGGGTCGCAATCGCGCTGATGCGTTCGCGCGTCGCCGCAGCGATCATCGTGCTTCCCGCAAGCGCGCGCGACACAGTGGACACCGAAACCCCCGCCTCGGCTGCGATTTCGGAAAGGCGGGAGACGACGCGCAGTTTTTGATCCACCGGCTACTGCTAGTCGAGATCGACCCGCCCTGTCACTGCCAAAGCCGCAATCGGAGCGCCTTGGCGCCTGCCAGTCGACCGCCCGCTCATTCCCACTCGATCGTGCCCGGCGGCTTTGACGTATAGTCATAGACGACGCGGTTGATGCCTTCGACTTCGTTGACGATACGCGTCGCGACCCGGCTGAGGAATGCTGCGTCGAACGGATAGACGTCGGCCGTCATGCCGTCGGTGCTGGTCACGGCACGAAGCGCGCAGACATTCTCATAGGTTCGCCCGTCGCCCATCACGCCAACGGTACGGACGGGCAGCAGCACAGCGAACGCCTGCCAGATCGCATCGTAAAGCCCCGCCGCTCGGATTTCCTCCAGATAGATCGCGTCGGCTTTGCGCAGCACGTCGCACCGTTCCTTCGTCACTTCGCCCGGAATGCGAATTGCGAGCCCCGGCCCGGGGAACGGATGCCGCCCGACGAACACTTCGGGCAGGCCGAGTTCGCGACCCAGCACGCGCACCTCGTCCTTGAACAGTTCGCGCAGCGGCTCGACCAGGCCCATCTTCATGCGTTCGGGCAAGCCACCGACGTTGTGATGGCTTTTGATCGTCACGCTCGGCCCGCCGGTGAAGCTGACACTCTCGATCACGTCGGGATAGAGCGTGCCCTGAGCCAGGAAGTCCGCCCCGCCGATTTTTTTCGCCTCGTCGTCGAAAACGTCGATAAAGGTCTTGCCGATGAATTTGCGCTTGGCTTCGGGATCGGTCAGTCCTTTCAAGCCGCGCATGAACAGCGTTTCCACATTCACGTGAACCAGCGGAATGCCGTAGTGTTCGCGGAATAGGCCGACCACCTGCTCGCTCTCGCCCAGTCGCATGAGGCCATGATCGACATAGACGCACGTCAGCTGTTCGCCGATCGCTTCGTGAATGAGAACCGCGGCCACCGCCGAGTCCACGCCACCCGACAGACCGCAGATCACGCGCTTGTTGCCCACCTGCTTACGGATGTCGGCGATCTTGGCGGCACGATATCCGGCCATCGTCCAGTCGCCCGCGCAGCCGCAGACATGCCGGACGAAATTGGCGATCAGCTTCGCGCCGTCGGGCGTGTGCACGACCTCGGGATGGAACATCGTGCCATAGAAGCGGCGGGCGTCGTCGGCGACCACTGCAAAGGGCGCACGTTCCGACGTGGCAACAACGCGAAACCCCGGCGGCAGCGCCTCGACCTTGTCACCGTGGCTCATCCAGACCTGATGGCTCTCGCCCTCGCGCCACAGGCCGTCGAATAGCACACACGGGTGATCGACCTTCAGGAAGGCGCGTCCGAATTCGCGTGACTCGGTGCTGCCGACTTTGCCACCAAGCTGCGCGCATAGCGTCTGCTGCCCGTAACAGATGCCGAGGATCGGCAATCCCGCTTCAAAAAAAAGCTGCGGCGCGCGTGGGCTATCGTCGTGAGTGACCGACGCCGGGCCACCCGACAGGATAATCCCAGCGGGCTTCAACCGTCCGAACGCGGCCTCGGCCGCGTTGAACGGTGCGATCTCGCAATACACACCCGCCTCGCGCACGCGGCGGGCAATAAGTTGCGTAACCTGACTGCCGAAATCAACGATGAGGATTGAGGACATGGCCTCCTCTAACGAGGCCATGTCCCCCTGTCACCGGGTCAATAGCCCTGATAGCCGCGCGCGTCGTCGAACCGCAGGTCGTCGACCTGGCCGTAGCGGACCGAGCAGGCGAAGGATTGGCCGTTGCTGTAATCGCGTCCGTAACCCCGGCTGTCGATCGTGCCGCGCACTTCATATCCGTCGCGAGTTCGCACGACGTCCTCGATAGACGCACGACCGTTTCCGCCGAAACGCTGCTCGACGCGCGCAGCACAGGCGTTAGCCGCCGCATCCTCGCCGCCGATGCCACCGTGATTGCGGTTGTTTTTCGAAGCCGAAGCAATCGCGGCGATGATGCCCACGAGCGCGATCGCGCCGACGACCTGGCCGGCATTGGGGCCACGATTGCGATCGCGGCGATACCCGCCCCATTGCTGGCCCGGATTGCGATAGCCGTCCCCACGATAGCCTTGCGCCATTGCCGGTGTGACCGAAGTTGCGAGCACCGCCGCAGCAATTGCGGAAGCCGTGACTGAACGCAGAGTCGTCATCGTCGTAATCCTCATGCGGGCCTTCGCCGATTCGCGGCCCGTGACCGGGACTAAGCG
>JANMKS010000241.1:0-3771 GCA_031372155.1 Sphingomonas sp. | reverse complement strand
GTCGAGCATTGCAGCGATCATGCTTGTCGTTGTTGTCTTGCCGTGCGTGCCCGCGACCGCCACCGTCGACTTCAGCCGCATCAGCTCGGCAAGCATTTCCGCACGGCGAACCACCGGCACACGCCGCTCATACGCCGCAGCCACTTCCGGATTTTCACGCCTGATTGCTGTCGAAGTCACCACTACGGCCGCATCACCCAAATTGTCGGCGTCATGGCCAATGGCGACGGGGATGCCGCGTGCGCGCAACCCTTCGATCACATAGCCCTCGGCAACGTCAGAACCCTGCACGGCATAGCCCAGATTGTGCATCACTTCGGCGATGCCAGACATGCCGATGCCGCCGATACCGACGAAGTGGATCGTGCCGATGTCGGTCGCGACACCCTTCACGCAGCGGCACCTGCGACCCAGTCGCCGTGATTCCACGACGTTGCTTTAGCGGGTCGTCCGACAAGCATCGGCGCGGCCGTCAGGCTTTCGACAAGGTCCGCGAGATCACGTGTCGCCTCGGGCCGCCCGCAGCCCCAGGCGCGCTTCGCGGCATTTGCAAGCGCGCCCGCATCGAGCGCAAGCTTCTGCATCTGCTTGGCGAGCTCGACGGGGGTGAAGTCGCGCTCGGCGATCGCGCGCGCGCCGCCCGCCTCGACCATCTCGAGCACATTCGCACTCTGGTGGTCGTCGGTCGCGCTCGGCAGCGGGATGAGGATCGCAGGCCGCCCAGCCGCAGTCAGCTCGGCAATCGTCGAAGCGCCTGCGCGTGCAATGACGAGGTGCGCCCAGTCGAGACGTTCAGGCAGGTCGGTCAGATATGTTTGCAAATCGGCGGGTATGCCGAGCTGCTCGTACCTTTCCTTCACGCCCGCGATGTCCTCGGCACGGCACTGCTGCGTGACCTGCAACCGGCGGCGGAAATTGAGCGGACGCATCCCAAGCCCGTCGGGGACCACACGCGACAGAACACTCGCCCCCTGCGATCCGCCGGTGACCAGAACCCGGAAGATACCGTTATCATCGAGCGGCGGAAAATCCTTGTCCCGGATTTTCAGCACCTCTTCGCGCACCGGGTTGCCGACGAGATGCGTCTTTGCGTTCCAGGCATCCTTCATGCGCGCGACGCGGGGGTACGAGGTTGCGATTGCCGTCACCCGACCGGCGAGCAGCCGATTTACTCGACCCAATACAGCGTTCTGTTCGTGCACGGCGGTCGGGACGCCTGCGCGCAAGGCCGCGAGGAGTGCGGGAAAGGCGGGATAGCCGCCGAAACCCACCACCGCCGACGGCTCGAATGCCTCATACAGGCGCAATGCCATGCCGCGGCCCGCGCGAATCGCCTGCATGCCCGGCAGCCAGGACACCGGGTTCCTGGTAATGCGACCGGCTGGGAGTTCGTGAACCTGCGCACCCTCGAACAAGCCGGGGATTCTGGCACCGCGCGCATCCGTGACGAGCGCTATGCGGTGCCCACGCCGGATCAACTCTTCGGCCAGCGCATGGGCGGGGATCATGTGCCCGCCCGTGCCGCCCGCCGCCAGAACAAAGTGCCTCGAAATGCTCACCGGTTGCTCCACCTGACAACATAGGGCGAGCGGCGCAGATACGGGTTCCGGCGCGTGAAGGCCAGCAACAGCCCAAAGCCCATCGACAGCGCGATCATCGACGACCCGCCGTAACTGATGAAGGGGAGCGTCATGCCCTTTGACGGCGCAAGATTGACGTTGACCGCCATGTTGATGAGCGCCTGGACCGCGAATTGCGTCGTCAGCCCCGCAGCGGCGAGCACGATGAACGAGTCTTCCTCTTCGAGCAATTTGACAAACACGCGCACGACGATGGCGAGGAACAGGCAGGCAATGGCAATGCACGCAATCAGGCCGAATTCTTCGCCGACAACCGAGAAGATGTAATCCGTGTGCGCTTCGGGGAGGCGGAATTTGGCCTCGCCGCCGCCCGGTCCTGTCCCGAAGAACCCGCCCGCAGTCAGCGTCGCATGCGCGCTGTCGACCTGATAGGTATCGCCCTGTTGAAACAGGAAATTGTTGATGCGCTGCGTCGCGACCGGATAGAACAGATAAGCGAGGACAACGCCTATGCCCCCCGCCCCCGCAAGCGCGCCCATGATCCGATAGGGCAGTCCGGTAATCATCAGGAGCGCCAGCCAGACAGTGCCGAAGATGATCGTCTGCCCGAAATCGGGCTGTTTCATGAGCAGGAACGCGATTATCGCGGTCAGCACGCCCGAGAGCGGTATGACCGGCAGCGACTTGTCGTGAGCGCGCAGGCTTAACAGCCAGGCAAGGCTGACGACAAAGAACGGCTTCAGGAACTCCGATGGCTCGAATTGGGCAAAGCCGAAGCCGATCCAGCGTCTCGCGCCATTTGCTTCGATGCCGAGGATCGGAACGAGCGCGAGCATCACGCTGAAGAATGCCGCGCCGCCCATCGCGAACCGCCGCGCGAGCTTCACCGGCAGCATCGAAATCGACAGCATGACCGGCAGGCCAAGCACCACCCACGCTAATTGTCGCCAAAAATAATAGAGCGGCGCGACCGTCACGTTCCCGCCGGAATAGCGCATCGCCGCCGCCGGAGACGCAGCTGCAACCGCGATCAGCCCAACCGAAATCAGCACGAACACGAGCATCAGCAGAACGCGGTCGATTTCCCAGAACCACAAGCCGAACGCCGACCGGTCGGAGCGCCCCAGGCGACCCGCCACCGAGTTCTTCACCCGCGCCGTCCCCCGCGCAATTGCCGTCATAATGCCTCCACAAGTGCACGGAACTGATTGCCCCGGTCTTCGTAATCACGAAATTGATCGAAAGAGGCACAGGCCGGTGACAGCAGCACCGTGTCCCCCGGTTTCGCCGCCAGACTCGCCCGCCGCACCGCCTGTGCCAGGACATCGCTTTGCGAAACCGGAATATGCGGACGCAGGATTGCCGCGAGCATCGCGCCATCACGCCCGATCGTGAACGCGGTTTTGACGTGGCTCAGATACGGCAGGCACGCGTCGAGCTCACCGGTCTTCGCCTCGCCCCCCAGTATCCAGTGAATGAAGGGGTAAGCGGCGAGCGCAGGTGCTGTTGAAGTGGGATTGGTCGCCTTGCTATCGTTGACATAGAGTACGCCATCCTTCTCGCGAATAGGCTCCATGCGATGCGGGAGGCCGGGGTAAGTGCGGAGGGCGGGCTGGATTGTTCGATCGTCTAAACCAAGCAATTCACACGCCGACGTAGCAGCGATTGCGTTTGCGAGATTGTGCGGTCCTTGAAGCGTCGGCCAATCGGGACGCGATTCTTCCCATGGCTTCCAATTATGATTGCCATAGCTCTTGAGCTTTCGGCTTATGATCCGGGCTTCGGCATCGACGGGGTTGATGACTTGCGCGCTCGACGCCGACTGCATCTCGAACAGCCGCGCCTTGCTCGCCGCATACGCCTCGAACCCGTCATACCGGTCCAGATGGTCCGGAGTGATGTTGAGCAACACCGCGACATCGCAGTCGAGCGTGAAGGTCAGGTCGATCTGAAAGCTCGACAGCTCCAGCACATAGACGCCGCCTTCGGGCAACGGCTCCTGCCCCAGAATCGGCAGCCCGATATTGCCGCCCATCGTCGTCGGCACGCCTGCGGTCTTCAGGATATGATGCACCAGCGCAGTCGTCGTCGATTTGCCGTTGGTGCCCGTAATCCCGACAACCTTGTGCGGGGGCAACTCGCTTCGGGCCTGCGCGAATAGTTCGATGTCCCCGATAACGGGCACGCCATA
>JANMKS010000234.1:0-7001 GCA_031372155.1 Sphingomonas sp. | reverse complement strand
GCTTTCGAGCAGGCGGGCGTTGCGCTCCAGCCCGGCCTTGTCGATTGCTGGTCCCTGCGAGGGTGGTGCAGGGGTCAGCAAGTCAAGTCCGGGCAGGACATATTTGTCGCGCAGTGCGAGACTCGATTGCCGGTCCTTGTTCTTCCCCCCGGTCGACGGCGCGCTGTTGCGGTCGGCGATGACGGGACGCGGGCGCGGCTCCATGGGGGCCTCGGCGCGCTGCGAAGGCTCGACGGGCTTGGGGCGCACGACTTTCTGTGGCCGCTCGACCAGTTCGCGTCGCCGAAACAGAAATGCGCGCTCAGCATCGTCAAGGTCGAGGCTGCGTGCCCAGATGATGATCCCCGCTACGCCCAGAATGAGCATGACGCCCAGTTCGATCAGGCTTTGCACTTGCCCGACGGGGGCAAATCCGACCAGCGCACGGGTGCCGGTCGCTCCCAAAAGGCCGCCAACACCGCCCAGCCCGGCGGGCAGGCCCGTGATCGCGTCCCCGCGAAACAGTGCGAGGGCGGTTGCGATCAGGAACAGGCCAAGCATCGCCATGGCGGTTCTGCGTTGCCAGCAGGTGACGGGGACGTTGCGCCATATCCGCATCGAGGTGACAAGCGCGGCTGGCAGCAGCAATCCGATCGCCGGTCCCGCCGCCCAAAGCAGGATGTCGGACGTCCATGCCCCGACCGGCCCCAGCCAGTTTTGCGCAGGACCGGCCGCTGCGGTGTTCATCGCGGGGTCGCTGGGCCGATAACTGATGAGTGCCAGCAGGATCAGCAGCGACGTCAGCGCGATCGCAATGGCGGCGGCAAGCGCCCCACTGCGCACCGCCCCGCGCTTCACCGCGTCGCGCCATGCGGGCACGGCTTCAACTTTTGCGCGACTTGCCATCGGGCAGACCCCTGCGCGCGCACACATGTGCCCGCTTTGTCAGCAGAATCGCCGATACCGGACTCGCGGTCAAGAGTTGCCCCCGGTTGACCCGCCCCGCCCCCCGCCCCACATGCAACCTATGCTCATTGAAACCGAAACCACCCCGAACCCCGCCACGCTGAAATTCCTGCCTGGCCGTGCCGTGATGGACGGAGGGACGCGTGACTTTGCGACGCCGGAAGAGGCAGGGGCTTCGCCGCTGGCGGAGGCGCTGTTCACGCTCGGCGATGTCGAAGGCGTGTTTTTCGGGCGCGATTTCGTGTCGGTTACCGCCGGGCCGGGAAGCGACTGGTCGCGGCTGAAGCCCGATGTGCTCGACATCCTGCTCGATCATTTCTCTGCACACATACCGCTGTTCAGGCCAGCCTCGGCGGCCGGGATCGCGGTCGCGCCCGAAGGCAATTTCAACGACGATCCCGCCGACGCCGATATCATCGATCAGATCAAGGACTTGATCGAGACTCGCGTCCGGCCAGCCGTGGCGAATGACGGCGGCGACATCATCTATCAGGGTTTCAGCAAGGGCCATGTGTATCTGAAGATGCAGGGCGCATGTTCGGGTTGCCCGTCGTCCACCGCAACTTTGAAGCATGGCATCGAATCGTTGCTCAAGCATTATGTGCCCGAGGTTACCGAAGTTTTCGCCGTTTAGGCCGGAGTTTTCATGTCAGACATCTTGGACGACACTGCGCTCGACCAGCTTTTCCGGAGCGCGCGCAGTTACAACGGTTTTCTGGATCGGGCTGTCACGCGCGGCCAGATGGATGCCATCTGGGAGCTGATGAAGTTCGGCCCGACGTCCGCCAACTGCCTGCCCGCGCGTCTGGTCTGGTGCGAAAGCGACAGTGCCAAGCAACGCCTCGCGGCCCTCGCCTCGGACAACAACAAGGAAAAGATACGGAAGGCGCCCGTGACCGTGATCATCGGTATGGACATGGAGTTTTACGAGCAGCTCCCTGAACTCTTTCCACCAGCCGACGCGCGGAGCTGGTTTGCCGGAAACCAGGCGGTGATTGACGCGACGGCAATGCGTAACTCCTCGTTGCAGGGCGGGTATTTCATCATGGCCGCGCGTGCGCTGGGCCTTGATACCGGACCTATGTCGGGCTTCGACAACGCGGGCGTCGATGCCGAATTTTTTTCCGGCACCACGTTCAGATCCAATTTCATCTCCATGCTCGGCTATGGGGATCCTGCATCGATCTTCGGACGCCTGCCCCGGCCCGCCTTCGGCCGCTTCAACTCGGTCGTTTGACGCGCGCACGTGAGGGTGCTGGCGATCGAAACCGCAACGGCGCAGTGCTCGGTGGCGCTGCTTGACAATGGCGTGTCGATTGCATGCGACAGTGCATGCGTCGGACGCGGGCATGCCGAGCGACTTCTCCCGATGATCGCCGCGCTGCCCGATGGCGGTCGGGCCGATGCGATCTGGGTCGATTGCGGTCCGGGCAGCTTTACCGGCGTTCGCGTGGGCATTGCTGCGGCCCGCGCGCTTGGCCTGGGGTGGAATATTCCGGTGCTGGGTTACTCCTCGGTTTCGCTGGTCGCTGCGACGTGGCTATCGACCCGACCCGGGGGGCGTCTTACCGTGGCACTCGAAGCGGGGCACGGCGAGGTGCTGGTGCAGTCATTCGACGGCGACGCATCGCGGCCGACTGACGACTGTACGGCGCTCGGACCACAAGCCGCAGCGGCACGATGCTTCACGAACGTCGTCGGCAATGCTGCCGGGCGCATCGCATCTGTGCGGAAAGATGTTGTCGCGCATGATCTTCAGCTGCTGGCCGAGAACGCCGGGCGCTTGCCCGGCGCAACATTGCCCGTCGTCCCGATCTACTCGCGCGGTCCTGACGCGCGTCCGATGCAGTGAGCGACTTTGAGATCATAGCAGGCGCGGCGAACGACCTTGCTTCGATCATGCCTGTTATGACTTCGGCGTTCGACAAACGCTTCGCGGAGGCCTGGAGCGAAGCGCAGTGTCTTGGCATCATGTCGATGCCGGGTAGCACCCTCGTTATTGCGCGATCGCGCGCAATTCTGGGATTTGCCCTGTCGCGCCAGGTTCTGGACGAATGCGAGCTGATGCTGCTGGCTGTCGATCCCGCTGCCCAACGCGGCGGAATTGGCACGGCGTTGCTCGCGCATGTCGTTGCAACGGCGCGTCGGGCAAACGCGAATAGCGTTCACCTGGAAGTACGAACGGGAAACAGTGCGATTGCGCTCTATTCGGCTTTCGGCTTCCAGGAGGTCGGACGTCGCCGCCAATACTACCGCTCATCTTCTGGAGAAACTTTCGACGCATTAACCTATAGATACGCTTTGTCTTAAAAATTGCACCGTGCGTTCCGGGAGCATTCACGTAAGCGCCACTATCGCGGAACTTTTGGTGCGATTGATCGCACGACTGTCGCGCTATAGGCTCTTATTGGAATATTCTCATGGCTGACGTTACGGAAATGCAAGAAACCATTATCACGCTGACGGCGGACATTGTCGCTGCTCATGTCAGCAACAACAGCGTCGCGGTGAACGACCTGCCGACACTGATCTCCAACGTCCACACAGCACTTGCGAGCCTTGGCTCACCTGCGCCGGCTCCAGAGGTGAAGCAGGAGCCAGCAGTGTCGGTGCGTGCGTCGATCAAGCCGGATTTCATCGTCTGTCTTGAAGACGGCAAGAAATTGAAGATGCTGAAGCGTCACTTGATGACACACTACCAGATGACTCCGGATCAGTACCGCACCAAATGGGGTCTTCCCGCTGATTACCCCATGGTTGCGCCCAATTATGCCGAGCAGCGTCGTACGCTCGCCAAAAAGATCGGGTTGGGCACGAAGCGCCGCAATCCACGCGCAAAATAATCTTCGCTTTGCGGTGACGCGCGGCTTGGGCTAGCGTCACCGCATGCAACGCCGCATCGACATCGAAGCACTGTGTGCTGAAAAAGGGTTGCGGATCACCGAGCAGCGCCGTGTCATCGCGCGTGTGCTGTCGGAGGCGGAAGACCATCCGGACGTAGAGGCGCTGCATGCCCGGGCGGTGTCGATCGATCCCGGTATTTCCATCGCAACCGTATACCGTACCGTTCGACTCTTCGAAGAAGCCGGAATATTGGAGCGGCACGATTTCGGCGACGGGCGATCGCGTTACGAAGCCGCCGCCGAAGCGCATCATGATCACCTGATCGACGTCGAGTCGGGTAAGGTCATCGAATTCGTCGATCCCGAACTTGAGGCCTTGCAAAAGATCATTGCCGAAAAGCTTGGGTTTAGACTCGTCGATCACCGTATGGAGCTTTATGGCGTCGCTCTCGATCGAAAGAGCTGACCGAGCCGGGCACGCGCGCTTTCTGGCGCGCCTGACAGCCCTCGCGCTGTTGCTGATTCTCGCAGTGCCGCTCCATTTTGCGTGGCGCGCGCTCACGCTGCCTTCGCCTTGGCCGCGCTGGTTTCTTGGCATCGTCGGTCGCGTTTGCGGAGCGGTGACGACGGTCGAGGGTGAGGTGCTGAGGCGCGACGTCCTGTACGTCGTCAATCACATCAGCTGGCTGGACGTGCCGATCCTTGCGGGGGTGACCGGTACTGCCTTCGTGGCCCAGTCGGTGATGGCGGAGTGGCCGCTGATCGGCTGGCTGGCAAAACTCAATCATACCGTGTTCGTGTCGCGAACCGACCTTTTGAGCGTCGATACGCAAATCAAGGAGTTGCGCGCTGCGCTCGAGGCTAAGCAGCCAGTCGCGATTTTCCCCGAAGGCACGACGACCGACGGCCGCAGCCTGCTGCCCTTCAAGAAATCGCTGTTCGAGGTCGTGGCACCTCCGCCGCGTCGGTTGCTGGTTCAGCCGGTGCTGCTCGATTACGGCACGTTGTCGGCCGACATCGCGTGGATCGGCGAGGAAAGCTTTCCCGACAACGCCGTGCGCGTTCTGTCACGCGGGCAAAGGCTGCCGGTTTGTGTCAGGTTTCTCGAACCCTTCGATCCGGCCGACGTCGGTGATCGCAAAGCCGTTGCCGCCGAAGCGCGCCGAAGGTTGATGATCGCGCTCTCCGCTTCCTTAGGGCGCGCGCAGATTGTATGAGCGCGGGCGACCCATGACCAAAGCTGTTCCAAAAACCTATCACATGAAGTCGTTCGGATGTCAGATGAACATCTATGACGGCGATCGCATGAGCGAATTGCTGAATGCGGAGGGTTTGATAGCGACCGACGCGCACGAGGCCGAGCTGGTCGTGCTCAACACGTGCCACATTCGCGAACGCGCCGTGCACCGCGTTTATTCGGAGATCGGTACTCTGAAGCGGGATGACGGCTCCTTCCCGATGATCGCAGTCGCAGGTTGCGTCGCCCAGGCCGAAGGCGCCGAAGTGTCGCGGCGTGCGCGGGATGTCGACATCGTCGTCGGGCCGCAAGCGTATCACCGGCTTCCGCAGCTGGTCGCGCAAGCCGCCGCGGGCCTGGAGGCAGTCGATACCGACATGCCCGTCGAAACGAAATTCGGCGCACTACCAGTTCGCGGTCGACAACGAACCTCGGCTTTCCTGACCGTGCAGGAGGGATGCGACAAATTCTGCACCTATTGCGTGGTTCCCTATACCCGCGGCAGCGAGGTTTCCCGATCGTTCGACGACATATTGGCGGAAGCAGTTGCACTGGTCGCGGGCGGTGCCCGGGAAATCACACTGCTTGGCCAAAACGTAAACGCGTGGGCACATCGGGGCTTGGGGCTGCACGATATGATCGCCGCGCTCGATGGTCTGCCCGGTCTGGATCGCATCCGCTACACGACCAGCCACCCCAACGACATGACCCAGAGCCTGATCGACGCACACGCCGACGTCGAAAAGCTGATGCCATATCTGCATCTTCCCGTGCAGTCGGGCAGCGATCGCGTACTGACGGCCATGAACCGTCGCCACACGCGCGACAGCTATTTGCGATTGCTCGACCGCGTGCGCGCTGCGCGTCCGGACATCGCGCTGTCGGGTGACTTCATCGTCGGATTTCCCGGCGAGACCGATTCCGATTTCCATGACACGATCGATCTGGTGCGTGAAGTGGGCTATGCTCAGGCCTATAGCTTCGCCTATTCTCCCCGTCCGGGAACACCTGCCGCGGTCATGGATGCGCAGGTGCCGAAGGACGTGATGGACGAACGCTTGCAGCGCCTGCAGTCGGCAATCAACGCGGAACAATCCGCGTTCAACACGCGATCAGTCGGGCTTCATACGAAGATCCTGGTCGAACGGCGCGGGAAGCTGCCGGGCCAGTTCATCGGCAAGTCGCCCTGGCTTCAGTCAGTCCATGTTATTGGCAGTGGTGTCGCAATCGGCGATCTGATCGAGGTGAAGATCGTCGCTGCGGGGCCAAATAGTGTGACAGGAGAGTTATTGATGCCCGCTTCCGTATCGTCGATCGCTGCCATGAATGCCGCGTAAGCCCGCGCCGGCCCGGATGGGCGATCGCAGTCGGCTGGAAGTCGTGTTCGACAAGCCGCAATTGCTGGGACGGTTGTTCGGCGAATTCGACCAGAACCTTGTGGCGATCGAGAACAGGCTGGGCGTCTATATCGCGGCGCGCGGAAACAAGCTCCAAATCGAAGGGGAGGCCGAAGCCGCGGGGCGCGCGCGCGACGTGCTGACAGGACTTTATAATCGCATCGTACAGGGGCAGGATATCGATTCGGGAGCGGTCGAGGCCGTGATTGCCATGTCGGCGGAACCGACGCTCGACGGCATCATTCGTCACGATGTCGCCGAACCGCCCAGCGTCATGATCCGCACGCGCAAGAAAACGATCGTTCCGCGGTCGGCAATGCAAATCCGTTATATGGAGGCGCTCAACAAGCACGACGTCATCTTTGCGTTGGGGCCCGCCGGGACCGGAAAGACGTATCTTGCAGTGGCCCAGGCCGTTCAGCAGCTCATCACCGGATCGGTCGATCGCCTCATTCTTTCGCGTCCCGCAGTCGAGGCCGGCGAGCGGCTGGGCTTCCTGCCGGGCGACATGAAGGAGAAGGTCGATCCATATCTGCGCCCGATTTACGACGCGCTTTACGACTGCCTTCCCGCCGAACA
>JANMKS010000219.1:0-8429 GCA_031372155.1 Sphingomonas sp. | reverse complement strand
GTCGCCGACGCCATCACCGTGCCGCTGAGCGGCTGGCTGGCCGCAAGGTTCGGCGCGGTGCGGCTCTTCATCCTGGGGCTGATCGGCTTCGCCATATTTTCCATGCTTTGCGGTTTGTCCAACTCGCTCGGGATGCTTGTGTTCTTCCGGATCTGTCAGGGGCTTTGCGGGGGGCCGCTAATGCCGCTGACACAGACGCTTCTGTTGCGGGTCTTCTCACGCGAGCGCGCGGCGCTAGCGACGACGGTGTGGGCGATGACGACGGTATGCGCCCCGATCGCCGGACCGATCCTGGGCGGGTGGATCAGCGACGGCTGGAGCTGGCCGTGGATTTTCTTCATCAACCTGCCCGTCATCCTGTTTTGCGTCATCGCCGCGCTAAGGCTGCTGAAGCCGTTCGAGACTCCGATCGAGCGCCCGCCGATCGACATCGTCGGGCTGATGCTGCTGGTGATCTGGGTCGGCGCGTTCCAGCTGATGCTTGATACGGGGCGCGAGAACGACTGGTTCGGGTCGCCGTTCGTGGTCGCGATGGCAATCATCGCCGTCATTGGTTTCGCGGCGTTCCTGATCTGGGAGCTGACTGCGGAGAACCCGGTCGTCGACGTGCGCATATTTCGATATCGCAGCTTTGCCGCGGCGACGTCTTCGGTTGCAATCGGTTATGGTGCTTTCTTTGCCGCAATCGTGATGACGCCGCTCTGGCTGCAACAGGTCGTCGGCTACACTGCGACCGATGCGGGTTATGCGACTGCGCTTGCAGGGGTGTTCGCAGTCGTCATGGCCCCCGTCGTGGCCCGGATGAGCGGCAGATTCGACGTTCGCGCACTGGCCTGTTTCGGGGTGCTCTGGATGGCAGCGATATCGTTCATGCGGTCGGGTTGGACGGTCGATGCAGGATTCTGGACCTACGCCCTTCCCCAGCTTCTTCAGGGCGTCGGCATGCCGTTCTTTTTCATCGGGCTGACCACGCTCGCGATGAGCCGCATTCCGACGAGCGAGATCACCTCCGCGGCAGGCATCATGGCGTTCATGCGGACACTTTCGGGCGCGATTGGAACGGCGCTCGCGACGACGGCGTGGGATATCACGACGCGCACCGGCAGGTCGGATCTTGTTCCCCGGCTCAACGATCCCGCCGGAGCACTCGCCCGGATGCAAGCAAGTGGCCTGAGCGGCGAGCAGGCGAGAGCGGCGCTTGACCGGATGGTCGAGGTTCAGGCCAGCACCATCGGCGCCTCGCACGTCTATCTCTATGCGTGCGCGGCGTTCGGCGCTTCCGCGATTATCGTCTGGCTGGCACCCCGTCCGCGCGCCGGGTATCAAGCGCCCGCAGGCCATTGACGATGCACGTTGCCTTTTTGCAACGCACAAAAAGAGTTTTGCCGGTCGGCCATTGATGGCTTGTCGTTGTCACATAGCCGCAACACAAGGCCGTCAGGGGCGACTCACAAGGTGCCATTGGCCGCACTGAGGGCCATCCGTCCATTAGGGGTACACAGACATGAAGAACCAGTTTTTCGCTGGCGTGGCGCTGGTAGCGCTTGCCGTTCCGGTTGCTGCCTATGCACAGGAAACGACCACTTCCGTGCAGGGCTCGGTTACGAGCGCCGGGCAGCCAGTGGCTGGGGCACAGGTGCGAATCGTGCACGTGCCCAGCGGCACAGCGAGTACCGTAGCGTCCGACACGACGGGTTCGTTTGCGGCAAGCGGCCTGCGGGTCGGGGGCCCCTTCACCGTTTCCGTCACCGCACCGGGATACTCGGACACGCAAGTCACCGATATTTTCACAGTGGTCGGACAGCCCTTCAATCTGCCGATCACGGTCGATGCTGAAGCGCAAGGCGGCGCCGACATCATCGTCACTGCCGCCCGCCTCCCCGGTGCAGGCACACTTTCGCAGGGTCCGGCAACGGTGCTGACCGCGGCGCAGATCGCCAACGTCGCTTCGGTCAACCGCGACATTCGCGACTTGTCGCGTCGTGATCCTTTCGCCCGCCTTGACGACTCGCCGACCGGCGGCCGCGCAATCTCGTTCGCGGGCCAGAATGCCCGTTACAACAAGTTCTCGGTCGACGGCGTGCCGATCACTGACAATTTCGGCTTGAATACCGACGGCTTGCCCAGCCGTCGCTCGCCTATTCCGCTCGATGCGATCGGGCAGTTCCAGGCCAAGGTCGCGCCGTATGACGTGCGCGAAGGGAATTTTCAGGGCGGCGCAATCAACATCGTGCTGCGGTCGGGCAATAACGATTTCCAAGGCACGGGGTTCTTCGCCTATTCTTCCGACGAGCTGACTGGCAAGAAGACAAAGCCTGGCCCGGGTGTTCCCAGCGGGACCGTCACGCTGCCCAATTTCACTTACAAGAACTACGGCGCCGAACTGTCGGGACCGATCATCAAGGACAAGCTGTTCTTTATGATTGCGGGCGAACGGGTACGCGCCGGGCAACCAATCCCCGAAGGCCCGTCGGACAATAACGCCGGGATCGCGATCGGGACGATCAATCAGGCGCTCGTCGATCAGATCAGCGGCATTGCAAAGTCGCGTTACAATTACGACACCGGCGGTGTTCTGAACACCAACGGCGACAAGGATGACCGCCTCGTCGCGCGTATCGATGCCAACCTGGCGGACACGCAGCGGTTGTCGCTCACCTATACTTACGCCAAGGATCAGATCAATCTGGGCGTCAACAACTTCACCCAGAGCCCGCAAGGCCTCAGCCTTGCTTCGAACGATTACATTCAGGGCAACAAGCTGCAGACCGGCGTGTTTCAGCTCAATTCCGAATGGTCGGACGATTTCTCGACCGAAGTTCGCGGCTTCTACAAGAAGTACAAGCGTTTGCAGGATCCGGTGCTTGGGCGCGGCTTTGCACAGTTTCAGGTTTGCGGTGCGCCGACCTCAGATCGCACCGCGGTGGGTGCTATCGCTTCTGCGGCGACAAGTTGTCCGACTGCATTCGGCAGCGTCTATTTCGGGCCGGATATTTCTCGTCAGACCAATGCGCTCGACAGCGACACCTGGGGCGGACTGGTTCAGGCGCGCCTGAAGCGGAACGATCACGATTTGCGGGTGTTCGCCGACATCCAGCGCACAAAAATCGTCAACGCGTTCCTGCAGCGGTCGTCCGGAGATTATTATTTCGACTCAATCGCCGATTTTCAGGCGGGCAACGCCCAGCGGTTCCGTTACGGCAATGCCATCCCCTCGCTGGTCCCCGGGGATGCAGCGGCGGCATTCCAGTATAACTCCTACACCTTCGGCATTCAGGACAACTGGCGCGTCAATGATCAACTTAGCGTCGCTTACGGTGCCCGCTACGACCTTTACGGCGGCAACAGCCGTGCGGCGCTGAGCCCAAGCTTCATTGCCCGATACGGTTTTCCCAACAACGCATACGTCAGCGGACGCGGTGTGTTTCAGCCGCGCATCGGGTTCGATTTCAAACCTGACGCGCACATCTCGGTTCGTGGCGGCGTGGGCATTTTCGCAGGGGGTACGCCTGACGTTTATGTGTCGAACAGCTTTTCGAACACGGGGGTCCTGTCCAACTCGATCGACGTTCAGCAGACGAACGCGGGCACGTACACTGGCACTTCGGGTGGCCTTCCCGCCGGTGCCGGCGCGTCAATCCTGACCAATGTAAACGGTGCAGCGATCCCGTCTGCGGCCGACGCTTATCTGCTTCAGATCAGCGGCAACATCCCGACCAACACCAATTCGACGTCGACGGTCAACGCGCTCGACCCGAACTTCAAAATTCCGTCGCAGTGGCGTTCGACCTTGTCAGTCGGATACCGTGGCGACCTCGGGCCCCTTGGTGGCGGATGGGATATCGGCGGCGACCTTCTTTACTCGAAGGTTCGTAACCAGGTCTTCTTCACGGACCTTCGGGTTCGTCCCAACGGCACACTGACGCCCGACGGTCGCCCACGCTACACGCCGCTGACCAGCTTTGCCGACACGAATTCTGACATTTTTCTGACCAACACCAAAAAGGGCCGCAGCTATATCGCGGTTGCCCACATCAGGAAGGATTTCGATTTCGGCCTGGGTGGCGGAGTCAGCTTCACTTATCAGGATATCAAGGATCAGGCTCCGGCGACGTCCTCGACCGCCGGTTCGAACTACACGAACGGTGCGTTCCGCGATCCCAACAATGTCGAATACGGCATATCCAACGATCAGGTCCGGTATAATTTCAAATACGACCTGACATTCGAACATGCCTTCTTCGACGATTATAAGAGCACGATCGCACTGTTCGGTGAGACGCGCATCGGGCGTCCGTTCAGCTACACCTTCCGCGACCTCGGCAACCGCTCGTCGGTGTTCGGCACGATCGGCAGCTCTACGGGCAGCGCCGGATTCCGGTATCTGCTTTACGTACCGACCGGCGTGAACGACCCGCTAGTTTCGTTCAACAATGCGGCGAACGCACAGCTGTTCGACGACTACATCAAAGCGACCGGCCTCGATAAATATCGCGGAAAGGTTGCGCCGCGAAATGCGTTCAACTCGAAATGGTTTACAAAGCTCGACCTGCACATCGCGCAGGAAATACCGACGTTCGTGGGCCGGTCGCGCGTTACCCTGTTCGCCGACGTCGAGAACTTTACGAACCTGATAAACAAGAAATGGGGTCAGATTCGCGAGTACGTGTTCCCGTATACGATCGCTCCGGTCCAGGTGCAGTGCCTGACTGCCCCCGTCGCAACCGGAACTGCGCCGATTGCCGGACAGACAGCCGCGAACGCCGGTCAGCCATGCGTCCAGTACCGTTACACGCCGAATGCCACAGATGCGTCGGGTAATTTCATCGGGCAGAGCGACACGATTTATCCGCGTCAATCACTCTATGCGATCCGCGTCGGCGTCCGCTTCAGCTTCTAAGCAGAACAGACGAAGGGCCGTCGCTCCCCGTGGGAGCGGCGGCCTTTTCTAAAGTCTTCGCCGGCCCCGCCATCGGATGCAGCGGGCGCGCCATGACACGGCGCAACATCGGCTCGAAGAACTCGAGCGGGGCGGTGTCATAGGCGGGGTCGAACGCGGCCTGGTCGTACTTTCGGCAGAATTCCTCGCACGCCTCGAAATACTGGTGCCCCCGGTGGGCCTCGCGCGCGTCGCGATCCATTCCCAGGTAATGGAAGTAATAATATCCCTGGAACACGCCGTGCTGGGCACAGATCCAGTGTTCCTCCTCGGTCACGAACGGTCTGACCAGCGCCGCACCGATATCCGGGTGATTATAGGTGCCGAGCGTGTCGCCGATGTCGTGGAGCAGTGCCATTACGACATAGCTATCGGGCCGACCGTCGCGGTGCGCGCGCGTCGCGGTCTGCAAGCTGTGCTGCAACCGGTCGATCGGGAAGCCACCGTAATCGCCGTCAAGCAACCGCAGGTGCGTCAGCACGCGGTCGGGCAGGCCGCCCGCGAACTGCATGAAATGTCCGGCGATCAGTGACCAATCTTCCTGTGTTCCCTCTTCGAAATTACGGAATTGGGCACGTGGGTGGGCTTCGGCGTCGGCCATGTCGGATCTCCTCGGTGGAGCGATGATAATCGTTTGGTTCAATTATCCAAATGCTTCCGCTAGGTTCGCACGCGATGGCAGCCGCACCTCCCACGCCCGCGACCTTCTTTGCGGACAAGAACCGTGCGTTCTGGATGCTGCAAGGGGCGGGCTGGACTGGCTACCTGCTGCTTCGCGCCGCACAGGGCGTCACCAATGGGATGACGATCTCGTTCTTTATCCCGGTACTCGTGTCGGCGGCGACGGGATATTCGCTGACTCTTGTCATGGCTGCGGTCTATCGCTGGCTGATCGTCAAATCGCCGCTCGTCATCTGGACGGGGACGCTCGGCGTCATCCTCGTTGCATTGGGCACCTATTCGGTCATCGACGCGTGGGTGTTTTCGATGGTCAACCGCGGCGGCGCATTCGAAGGCGGGCTGGTCCTCGGCACGGTGCTCATCAACGGCTTGCTGCTGGGCGCGTGGTCGGCGCTTTATTATGGCATCAACTTCTTCCTGATCGCCGAACGCCAGACGGTTCAGTTGCTGAAATTGGAAGCAACGGCATCGTCGGCACAGCTTGCCATGCTCCGGTATCAGCTCAATCCGCACTTCCTGTTCAATACGCTCAACAGCATTTCCACGCTGGTCCTGCTGAAGCAGACCGATCGGGCGAACGCGATGCTCAGCCGCCTGTCGTCGTTCCTGCGCTACACGCTCGTCAACGAGTCCGAGGCGCAGGTTCCTTTGGAACAGGAAATCGAGACGCTGAAGCTCTATCTGGAAATCGAAAAAATGCGCTTCGAAGAGCGGCTCCGTGCGTCTTTCGAGCTCGACCCGACCGTGGCAAAGGCACGGCTACCTTCACTGCTTCTTCAGCCGCTTGTCGAAAATGCCATCAAATACGCCGTGACGCCTCAGGAAGAGGGGGCAGATATCGCCGTTTCGGCACGGTTGGTCGGCGAACGGGTTCAAATCGAAGTGTCCGACACCGGACCGGGCTTGAACGAAAACGCGGTTCGGCCCAGTTATTCAACAGGGGTAGGCCTTGCGAACATACGTGACCGCCTCAATCAGGCCTTCGGGTCCGATCATCGTTTCGATACGCGCAATCGGCCTGGGGGCGGGTTTGTTGTCACGGTCGAAATTCCGTTAGTAATGCACGAACAGAACCAAGAGGCCCCATGACCATTCGAACAATCCTAGTCGACGACGAGAAGCTCGCGATCCAGGGATTGGAACACCGGTTGGCGCCGCACGCCGACGTGGAAATCGTGGATACCTGCCTCAACGGGCGAGAGGCGATCAGGTCAATCAAGACCAACAAGCCCGACCTCGTGTTTCTCGACATTCAAATGCCCGGTTTCGACGGGTTTTCGGTCGTGTCGGGGTTGATGGAGGTCGAACCGCCGCTGTTTGTGTTCGTGACTGCCTATGGCGATCACGCGTTGCGCGCGTTCGAAGCCGATGCGACCGATTACCTGATGAAGCCGGTTGATGAGCAGCGGCTTGCCGACACGCTCGATCGGGTCCGCACGCGGCTGACCGAAAAGAAGGGTGTCGAAGACGCAGGACGCCTTATGGAAGTGCTGACCGAGCATGCACCCGCTGCGGCCGAAGTGCTGACCGAAAGTGCGGACGCGGTTTCGGCAAACCGATTCGAAAAGCTCATCAACATCAAGGATCGCGGCCAGATTTTTCGCGTCGATGTCGACACCATCGAACGCATTGACGCCGCTGGCGACTACATGTGCATCTACACCGGCGACAACACGCTGATCCTGCGCGAAACGATGAAAGACCTCGAACGTCGCCTCGACCCGCGCCGGTTCCAGCGTATTCACCGCTCGACGATCGTCAACCTCGACCTGGTCAAGCAGGTAAAGCCGCACACCAACGGCGAATGCTTTCTGGTGCTGGGATCAGGGGCGCAGGTAAAGGTTTCGCGCAGCTACCGTGACGTTGTGGCGCGCTTCGTTCACTAAGCAGGCGACAGGCGCGTCCTGAACCAGTCGGCAAGTTCTTCTTCACTCAGGTCGCCGGACGCGAGGGCGAGTACGGCTCGGACCGCGTCCTCCTTGTTGAACGCCAAATGATGGCCGTTGAGTGCAAGGAACAGACGGGCTAGTACCCACGCCGTTCGTTTATTGCCATCGATAAACGGGTGGTTGCGCGCCACGCCAAAAGCATAGGCCGCGGCCAGTTCAGCAGGATCGTCGGAACCATAGTGCCACCGATTTACGGGTCGTCCAAGTCCCGACTGAAGCATTGACAGGTCGCGCACCCCCGTCCCGCCACCATGCTCAGCAAGCTGCCGATCGTGAATCGCTAGCGCATCGGTTTCACCGAGCCATATTGGCTCTCTTCGCCAAACGTCCATCACCGGCTGCTACTTGGCAAGAACGTGAAGGATGTCCCGATCTTCGCGCATGATCTTCTCCGCGACTGACATCTTCACGGCAAAATCTGGGTTTGAAGGCGTGAGCCGGACGCCCCCGCCGGGTATCTCCGACGCATAAATGGTATCGCCCAGCTCCACCCGGAGCCGCGCGAGCAGTTCTTTCGGGAGAATCACGGCGGTAGAATTGCCGACACGGGTCAATTTCAGTTCCAAGCTCATACCTGTCGTTATAACTAAAGTTATACCAAATGCAACAGCGCAAGCAGCTTGACGTCTATGGTCATTCCGCTGGCGCGCTTGCGCGTAATGAAGTCGCGCACATCGGAAAGTGCCACACGATGGGCAACAATATTCTCCCCGTCCACCCCGCCGCCCTCGCTCACCTTCGTCAGGCCGTGCGCGCGGACCAGTGTGAAGGTTTCGCTGACCATGCCGGGCGATGACGCAAAGGTACCTATGACCTCTATGCGGTCGGCGCGGTAGCCGGTTTCCTCTTCGAGCTCGCGG
>JANMKS010000216.1:0-4568 GCA_031372155.1 Sphingomonas sp. | reverse complement strand
ATGAATCCCCGGCCGGCATTCTGCCCACCGCTGCCGCCCCCGCCTTGTCCGGCGACCGTGTAGACCGCGTCGACGACGTCGCGCATGTCGTTCGCGAAATAATCCTGAATGACCGTGGCGGCGGCGACAGTGCGCTGCAGGGTCGCGCCCGGCGGCAGGGTAATCTGGATCTGCGCGCGCCCCTGGTCCTCGACCGGCAGGAAACTTGTCGGCAGCCTGATAAACAGGACAACGAGCAGCACCACGATGACGCCATAGGCGGCCAGCGGCAGAGTGCGTCGCGCTATGATGCGACCTGCTGCGTCGCGGTAGCGATCGGCAGTGCGATTGAACCAGGCGTTGAAACGGTCGCCCAGCCGCCGCACGCTCGCCAGTCTACCCGCTTCACGTCGGTCCTTGTCGGGGCGCTTGAGCAAGGTCGCCGTTAGCGCGGGCGTCAGGACCAGCGCAACGACAACCGACAGCGCCATCGACGCCACGATCGTAATGGAAAATTGCTTGTAGATGACGCCAACGGATCCCCCGAAGAACGCCATCGGCAGGAACACCGCCGACAACACCAGTGCAATCGCAATCAGCGCGGTCTGGATCTCGGCCATTGACTGGATCGTAGCGTCATGCGGCGATATATCGGGGTTTTCCTCCATCACGCGCTCGACGTTCTCGACGACGACGATCGCATCGTCGACCAGCAGTCCGATCGACAGAACCATGCCGAACAACGTCAGCGTATTGATCGAGAAACCGAACAGCGCGAGCACGCCGAATGTACCGAGAAGGACCACCGGCACGGCGATTGCGGGGATCAGTGTAGCCCGCCAGCTTTGCAGGAAAACGAACATGACGATGACGACGAGCACGATCGCCTCGATCAGCGTCTTGACGACCTCCTCGATCGACAACCGGATGAATTCGGTGCTGTCTTGCGGAAAGGCATAGCGGAAGCCTTCTGGAAAAGACTTGCCCGCTTTCTCGATCTCGGCGCGCACCAGCTTTGCGGTCTTCAGTGCATCCGCTCCCGGCGCGAGCGACAGTGCGAGGCCCGCTGCCGGATGCTTGTTGAAACGACTCTCGACCGAGTAATTTTCTGCGCCCAGCTCGATACGGGCGACATCCTGAAGCAGCACGCGCGATCCGTCGGTCTGCGTCTTGAGCACGATCCGCCTGAACTGCTCCGGAGTGCTCAACCGCGACCGCGCCGTCACGGTGGCGGTCACCAATTGGTCGTTGCTGGACGGTTGCGCACCGATCTGGCCGGCTGCAACCTGCCCGTTCTGCGCGCGGATTGCATCGGTCACATCGCTCGGCATCAGCTTGACTGCCGCCAGCTTGAATGGGTCGAGCCAGATCCGCATCGCATAGGGCGCGCCGAAAACATTGACGTCACCGACGCCGGAGACACGCCCGATCGTGTCCTGAAGGTTGGACACGAGATAGTCCGACACGTCGATGTTCGTGACGCGATCGCTTTCGTCATAGACCGCGATCACCATGAGGAAATCGGCGTTCGATTTCGTTACCGTCAATCCCTGCTGCTGGACCTGCTGGGGAAGCCGGGAGAGCGCTTGCTGGACCTTGTTCTGGACCTGAACCTGCGCGATGTCGGGGTCGGTGCCTTTGGCAAACGTCGCTGTGATCGCGCTACTTCCTGACGAACTTGAATTCGCGCTGAAATACAAAAGCCCGTCAATGCCCGTCAGCTGCTGCTCGATGATCTGCGTGACGCTCGATTCGACTGTTTCAGCCGATGCGCCAGGGTAGGATGCCCGGATGTTGACCGACGGCGGCGCGATGTCTGGATATTGCTCGACCGGCAACGACAGGACACCGCCGACTCCTGCCAGCATGATGACGATGGCGATGACCCACGCAAAGATGGGCCGGTCGATGAAAGTGCGCGAAAGCACCCCGCTTTACCGCGTTGCGGCTTTGCGCGGTGGGCGAGGCTTGGAGCCCGCAGGCATGGCGATCACCTTTTGACCTGGTTTGATTTTCGACAGACCCTCGACAATCACGCGCTCTCCCGGCTTCAGACCTGCCGTAATCAGCCATTTGTCGCCGATACTACGCTCGACGGTTACGGCGCGCGAAGCCGCTTTTCCGTCGCGATCGATGACGAGCACTCGCCCGTTGCCGCGCGCATCGCGGGTCACGGCTGCCTGCGAAAGCAGGATGGCATCGGTCAGTGTAGCTTGCGACAGCGAGGCCCTGACGTACATGCCCGGCAGCAACAGCCCCTGGGGATTGGGAAAGCGCGCGCGCAACGTGACCGTTCCCGTGTTCTCGTCGACAACCGCTTCGGTGAATTGCAGCGTCCCGGCGTAAGCGTACGCGCTGCCGTCCTCGAGCGTGAGGCGCACGGCCGCGGTCGTCGGGATGACGCCGTCGCGCATGAGCGAACGCCGCAACTTCAGCAATTCGGCACTCGACTGCTGAATATCGACGAACATAGGATCAAGCCGCTGGATTGTCGTCAACGGATCGGCCTGGTTGGCCGTCACCAGCCCGCCGGTCGTGACAAGCGATCGCCCGATACGTCCCGTGATTGGGGCCGGTACGCGCGTGAAGCGCAGGTTGATCCGCGCCGCATCCAGCTGTGCCCGGCTTTGCGCGACTGCTGCACCGGCCTGTCGCGCGGTTGCCGCTGCGTCGGTGTAATCCTGCTTTGAAACCGCCTCCATGTCGGCCAGCGGCTTCAACCGTGCCGCGCGGGTAGCGGCGCCACTTCGCACGGCCTCAGCGCTTGCCAGGTTGGCGGATGCTTCGGCGGCGGCGGCTGAATAGACGCTCGAATCGATCTGATACAGCGTCTGGCCGGCACGAACGATGCTGCCTTCCTCGAAATTGCGCGCCTTGATCACTCCAGAGACCTGCGGCCGGACTTCAGACACTTCAAAGGGGCTTGTGCGGCCCGCCAATATCGTCGGCAAGGCCACGCTTTGCGTCGACACGGTAACGAAACCAGCTTCGGGCACCGGCTTTTCGCGCGGTGCCTCGCTCCTGGAGCACGCGGTTGTGGAGAGGAACAGCGCGAGCACGGCACCGACTTGCGCAGACTTCATGATCTCACGGTGCTTCGTTCCTGTCCGGGTGCTGCCGGATGTAACGCTCGTATTGCCTGGTCGGCACCGTGGCAATTCGGATTACTGCACCGCGTTGCCAATCATGCGGTTGCCCGATAGGACGCTTGGGCTTCACCGGGGCAAAGGGGCGGGGCGTGATCGGCATCATCATGGGCAGTCAGTCCGACTGGGAGACGATGCGGCACTGCGCCGACATATTGGATGCTCTGGGCGTCCCTCACGAGGCAAAAGTGGTGTCGGCGCACCGCACGCCCGACCGCCTGTACGATTATGCACAGAACGCGGCATCGCGCGGGGTAAAAGTGGTCGTGGCAGGTGCCGGAGGTGCCGCGCATTTGCCGGGAATGGCGGCGGCGATGACGGTTCTGCCGGTCCTGGGCGTTCCCATCGAGTCCGCGGCGTTGAAGGGGATGGATAGCCTGCTCTCGATCGTCCAGATGCCCGGCGGCGTGCCCGTCGGGACGCTCGCCATCGGCAAGGCAGGCGCGATCAACGCCGGACTGCTCGCCGCTGCAATCCTCGCGCTCTCGGACGAAGCGCTGGCAGCGCGGTTGAAGGCATGGCGCGCCGCACAGACCGAAGGCGTCGCGACCGACCCGGCATGAAGACGCTCGCGCCCGGCTCGACCATCGGCATCATCGGCGGCGGACAGCTCGGGCGGATGCTCGCACTCGCCGCAGCACCGCTCGGCTACCGGGTCCACATTCTCGATCCCGATCCTGATTGTTGCGCGGCACAGGTCAGCGCGCACTTTACGCCGGCCGCCTATGACGACCGCGCCGCGCTCGCCGCGTTCGCCGGCGCTGTCGACGTCGCCACTTACGAATTCGAAAATGTCGATGCCGACCCGCTTCAGGAAGTCGCAGCACGGGTCGGCCTGCATCCTCCGCTCGCTGCGCTCCGCACGGCGCAGGACAGGATCGCCGAAAAAACTTTTGCGGTGAAACACGGGGCTCGGACAGCACCCTGGGCGGCGGTCGCAACGCGCGCCGAGATGGACATCGCCATCGCCAAAATCGGGGCGCCCGCGATCCTGAAGACCACGCGCTTCGGCTACGATGGCAAGGGGCAGGCTCGGCTTTCCAGCCCCGCCGATGCCGACGCCGCCTGGGAAACGATCGGCCAAAGCCCCGCGATCCTCGAAGGTCTTGTCGCCTTCGACCACGAATTCTCGATCCTCGTGGCGCATGGGCAGGACGGAAAAAGCGTCACCTGGGACGCGCCCGAGAACGTCCACCGCGACGGTATCCTCGCGACCTCCACGATTCCGCCGCACGCCAGCATCGCCGCGCAGATCGACGAGGCAAAGGCACTCGCCGTCCGGATCGCCGATGCGCTCGACTATGTCGGCGTGCTCGCGATCGAGTTCTTCGCCGGTGCCCACGGTCCGGTTTTCAACGAGATGGCACCGCGCGTGCATAACAGCGGGCATTGGACGATCGAAGGCGCGACTGCGTCACAATTTGAAAATCACATTCGCGCGAT
>JANMKS010000203.1:0-3095 GCA_031372155.1 Sphingomonas sp. | reverse complement strand
GCAAGGTCTATGACGAGACCGGGCGGGAGCTCTACATGTGGGCTGGGGGACGGGAGCAGGATTGAAGCGTGAATAGCCGTGGCTCAATTGGAGGGGAAAAAGTTGAGCGAGCCAAAATCAAGCGAGTCGGGTGACATGGGCTTAGGCATCGGCGAGATTGTGACGTTCACGCAAGATACGCTCGCGCCGGTAGGCGGCACGCTCAGCGACGTATGGGCGGGCGTGATTGGCGACAGGGTTGCCGTATGGCGATTGAAGAACGCTATGGCGACGCAGCGGGCCCTTTTTGATGAGGCGCAAAAAGCGGGAGTCAAAATCAATACATCGAAGATACCAGAACGCTATGCGATCGGTTGGTTTGAAGAAGCGTCGAAGCAAGACGAGCCCGAGATTCAGGTGCTCTTTGCCCGGCTGCTATTGCGGGCATCTGAAGGCGATAAAGACGCCCTCGACAGGCGACATGTGGCAACGCTTAGTCAGTTCACACCGATTGATGCGGAAATCTTCAAAGAGCTGTTCAATCCTAAGGCACGAGAAGGCGGGTGGAATCCGCCCGTTATGTCGCTGCCACGTTGGGAGCACGAAAGGACGGTGCGAATGCTTGTGCGGACGCATGGCGAGCAAGCCGGCGCTTCCGTCGAGCATCTCGTCAACCTCGGCGTGCTGGCACGCGGCTTCCAGATACAGGCCGAAGCAGGGCGTAACGATTTGCGCGGAATCGACACCCGCGCCATCAATAAAATCACAATTAAGAACGAGGTGATTGGGACGGCACTTGGTTGGTCGCTTCACATGGCGCTGAAGGACGCGTCTAGCGGGTAGCGACTTTACAAAGTTGATAGTTACATTATCGGATGACTCACTCCCCCTCTGACCCCACCCGCTTCAATGCCTCATTGATCCGCGCCTGCCACCCCGGTCCGGTCGCACGAAACCGGTCGATCACCTCGCGATCCAGTCGCAATGTGATCTGCTGCTTGGCATCGGCCTTCACCGATCCCTTGGGGCGTCCACGCCCGCGATAGGCGGAAACGAACGCAGGCGGCAGCACCTCGGCAGCCGGACGCGCGCGGGCGAAATCGGCTTCGGTCCATTCGGGATTGTCGTCATGTTCAGAGGCCATAACGGCGCAACTCCTTGTCATGTGCACGGCGGTAACTGATCGGCCGCAGCGTTTCCCCGGTCAGCGTGAAGGCGAGGCAAAAGCCGCCATCGGTGCTGCGCACGAACGCCCGGTAACGCGTCTCGCCATAGTCGTATCGGTCGTCCACCAGCACCATCGCCGCCTCGAAGTCGAAATCGACCACATCGGCAAGCGACAGCCCGTTCTTCGCGCGGTTCACCGCATCCTTGGCCGGATCATATGCGATGTCCACAAATAAAACGTAGTGACAGAATATGCGCTGTCAAGTGGGTTGAGCAGATGCCAACTCACCGCTTCCGAACAAACTCAGCCCTTAACACCAGCCCCTTGATCCCCGGATACCGGCAATCGATCTCCTGCGCGTCCCCCGTCAGGCGGATCGATGAAATCAGCGTGCCGCGTTCCAGCGTCTGGCCCGCGCCCTTGACGTCGAGGTCCTTGATCAGCGTCACCTGATCGCCGTCGGACAGCACATTACCCACCGCATCGCGCACCTCGACCGCCCCATCCTCGACCGGGCCGTCCGCCTCCGCAGCTCCGCGCGCGGCCAGTTCGGCGGTGGGCAGCCACTCGCCGCTCGCCTCGTCATAGACATAGTCGTCGTCACCAGTCATCGCGCCGCCCCCCTCATATTTCACGCCCCGCCCGATTGCCCCCTGCGCCCTCGGTGCCGGTGTATAAACCCAAAACCCCCTGTCTTACACATAACCATATCGGTCAGACACCCCAGCATGACCCTTTGCAAACCCACCCCCATCGCCGCGCCCCGCACCCGCCTTCACCCCTGTCGCAACCCGCGCGGGCGGTCGGCATGTCTGCTGCCTCTGCCTATGCGTTGCGGCGTCGCCCGGACGCTGCGGCGTTTCGCGCCGGCTGGGACACCGCGCTCGACTATGCCGTCCACCGCCTGTCGGAAGCCGCGTTCGCGCGCGCGCTGAACGGCACCGCAACGCCGGTCTTCTTTCAGGGCGAGCAGATCGGCGAGCGGCGGCGTTACGACGAACAACTGACCCGCTTCCTCCTCTCGCGTCGCGATATCCGCTATGCCCACATCCGGACTGGGACGAAAATGCGTCAACCGCTGCCCGATCCGGCACGCGACCTCATCCGGGTGCTGGCGGCGCTGGTCGCCCACGGGCCGGAAGTTGACGAAAGCAACAGTGACGTGTCGTGATCTTTGTGAACTTCCGGATGCGCCGCCACCCCGCGTTCAGGACAGCGCGGCCTTCAGCTTCTCGCACCGCGTCGCCACCATATTGCCCATCCGGAACCGCTCGTCGCTGAAGTCGTAAGCCTTGAACGCGACGTGGTCGGCATACAGCCGCCCGACACTATAACCGTGCCGCTCGAGCATCGACTGGACCTCGTACAGTGTCCGGCTCGACGGGATCCACGTCGCGCCATATTCGAACTGGATCAGGCGCGGGGCGAGGTCCGACGCGACCAGCCCGCGCGCCCCGCCCAGCACCGCCGCCTCGTGCCCCTCGACGTCGATCTTCAGGAAATCGGGCGGTGCCGCGCCGTCGGCCAGCAACGCATCGACGGTCGTGACCGGGCATGTCACCACCTCCATCGAGCTGTCGTCGATCATCGCCTGCGACGGGGCGACGGTGTTGGTCGAATCCGAACTGTGGTTCCACGCCACTTCGACCGTGCCCGGCGCATCGGACAGCCCCATCGTCTTCAGCGTGAACCACGCCGGGTCGAGCGCGCGGCGCATCAGCGCATCGGCAATCGCGGGCACGATCTCAAAGCTGGTGACTTTGGCATTCGGCAGGATCGCGTGCGCCGCCACCGCATAGTCGCCGTGGTGCGCGCCGACATCCCAGATCGTCAGCGGCTCGGCCCCGTGCACCGCCGCCAGTTGCCGCAGGACAAAGCCCTCGCCGTTGCGGTCGAAGTCATAAAAGCCGGTGTTGTGCCACGCGTTCAGATAGCGTTCGGCCAGATG
>JANMKS010000124.1:0-8995 GCA_031372155.1 Sphingomonas sp. | reverse complement strand
TTCCGAGCTTTGCCGGGACCACGTCCGTGCTCGCTCCCGGCCGATACGCCGCGATGGTTGCGGCGGCGAAGGACTATATCGCGGCCGGCGACATCTTTCAGGTCGTGCTGGCGCAGCGTTTCACGGTCCCCTTCCCGCTTCCCGCGTTCAACCTTTACCGGGCGCTGCGGCGAATCAATCCGTCTCCTTTCCTTTATCACCTCGACCTGCCGGGCTTTGCCCTGACCGGATCGAGTCCCGAAATCCTGGTGCGCGTCCGCGATGAAGAGGTAACGATCCGTCCGATTGCGGGCACCCGACCGCGCGGCAAGACGGCGCTTGAAGACGCGGAAAACCGCGACGCATTGCTCGCCGATCCAAAAGAGCGTGCCGAACACCTGATGCTGCTCGACCTCGGCCGCAACGACGTCGGGCGGGTAACGACGGGCGGGAGCGTGACCGTCACCGACAGCTACACGGTCGAATACTACAGTCACGTCATGCACATCGTCTCTAACGTCGTCGGGCGGCTCGCGCCGGGCAAGGATGCGCTCGACGCACTGTTCGCGGGCTTTCCGGCGGGCACGGTAAGCGGTGCGCCGAAGGTACGGGCATGCCAAATCATCGCCGAACTGGAACCCGAAACGCGCGGTGCCTATGCCGGCGGCGTCGGATATTTCAGCCCCGACGGCAGCATGGATTCGTGCATCGTCCTGCGCACTGCGGTCGTGAAAGATGGAGTGATGCACGCTCAGGCAGGTGCGGGCATCGTCGCCGACAGCGACCCGGCATCCGAACAGCGCGAATGTGAGGCGAAAGCAGGTGCCCTGATTGCCGCCGCGCGCGAAGCCATCGAACGGGCGAGCGAGGCGCAATTCGGGCAATGATCAGTCAGGAAGCGCCACAAGCAGAGACACGGGACTTCGCGGCTTTTCGTGACCCCCATGCTATGCCACCAATTCATCCCAACAATTGAGGTTGCGCCATGTTGATTCGCACCGTCCTCGTCTCGCTTCTCGTCCTGGCCGGCCCTGCCATTGCCGCGCCGCCTGTCGCTGCACCCGTCCTTGCCCAGCCCGCTACCGCTTCCTGGCCTTCGAGCGACGGTATCGCGGCGATCAAGGACTTCGCGTTCAAGTCGGGCGAGCGGATGGCGACGCTCACGATCGGCTACACGACGCTCGGTACGCCGCATCGTGATGCTTCCGGCCAGATCGACAATGCCGTGATGGTGTTGCACGGGACAGGCGGATCGGGGCGCAGTTTCCTGGTCGCTCCGTTCGCCGACGAACTTTACGGCCCCGGCGCGCCGTTCGACATTACGAACACCTATGTCATCCTGCCCGACGGTATCGGCCACGGCCGCTCTTCGAAACCGAGCGACGGGGCGCGTATGGCGTTCCCGAAATACGACTATGACGACATGGTCGCGGCACAGCACCGCCTGCTTGTCGAACATCTCGGGGTGACGCGGCTGAAGGTCATCCTCGGCACCTCGATGGGATGCATGCACGCCTTTGTCTGGGGAGAGACCTATCCGGGCTTCGCCGAGCGGCTCGCGCCATTCGCCTGCAACACGGTCGAGATCGCGGGGCGCAACCGGATGTGGCGCAAGATGTCGATCGACGCGATCAAGGCTGATCCCGCCTGGAAAAGCGGAAACTACACTGCCCAGCCCGAGCAGGGGATGCGGACGGTTGCCGACATGTCGATCATTGCCGGTGGCAATCCGGTGGCACTTCAGGACCAGTTCCCGACCCGCCTGGCCGCCGAAGCCGCGCTCGACAAGGCCTTTGCCGCGCGCAGCAAGGGCGGGGACGCCAACGATGCGATCTATTTCTACGATTCCTCGCGGAACTATAATCCTTCGCCCTTGCTCGAACGCATCACTGTCCCAGTCCTCTGGGTGAATTCCGCCGACGACTTCATCAATCCGCCTGAACTCCGCCTCGCCGAGCGCGAAGTGAAGCGCATGGCGCGTGCACGGTTCATCCTGATTCCGGCCACTGCCGAGACCAAGGGGCACGGAACGCACACCTGGGCCCGGTTCTGGAAAGCCGATCTGGCGAAGCTGCTGGCGACACCTGCCGCGAAGCGCTAGGCGCGTTTCATGATCCTCGTCATCGACAATTACGACAGCTTCACCTGGAATCTCGTTCACTATCTGATGGAATTGGGCGCGGCGGTGGAGGTCGTCCGGAACGATGCGATAAGCGTCGGACAGGCGATGTCATCGAGCGCGGAGGCATTCCTGATTTCTCCCGGCCCCAAAACGCCTGATGCAGCGGGCATCTCGCTCGAACTGGTGGCGGCATGCGCCGACCATGCGCGGCCGTTGCTCGGCGTTTGTCTTGGCCACCAGGCAATCGGACAGCATTTCGGGGGTCAAGTCGTGCGCGGCGGATTGATGCACGGCAAGACGAGCGCGGTGACGCACGACGGAACCGGGATGTTCGCGGGCCTGCCCTCGCCCTTCACCGCCACCCGGTATCATTCGCTGATCGTCGAGGATCTGCCCAACGAACTTGCCGTCAATGCGACCGCACCCGACGGCAGCGTGATGGGCATCCGGCACGCCCGGCTTCCCATTCACGGCGTCCAATTTCACCCGGAAAGCATCGCGACCGAACATGGTCATGCGATGCTTGCCAACTTCATGATGATTGCGGGAATGCCCGTGAAAGAGCGCGCGTGACGCTTCCCGATGCAACCCTTCCGCTCGACGAGGCGACAGCGGCCACGGCGTTCGAGGCGTTGCTCGACGGCACGGTCGATGACGGCGCGGCGCGTGATTTCATCCTGACGATGTCACTCAGGAACGAGACCGCAATCGAAATTGCGGCAGCGGCGCGTGCCATCCGCGCCCGCATGATACCCGTGGTGGCGCCGCCCGGCGCAATCGACGTCTGCGGAACCGGCGGCGACATGTCGAACAGTCTCAACGTATCGACCGCAGTTGCAATCGTCGTCGCGGCGTGCGGTGTGCCGGTCGCCAAGCACGGCAATCGTGCGGCCTCGAGCCAGGCCGGCGGGGCCGACACTCTGGAGGCATTGGGGCTCGACCTCGACCGCGCCTCCGACACCGCCGAAGCCACGCTGGCCGATCTGGGCATCGCTTTTCTGTTTGCACAAAGGCACCATCCCGCGCTCGTGCGACTGGCGGAGGTGCGAAAGTCGATCGCCCGGCGGACAGTGTTCAACCTGACCGGCCCTGCCTGCAACCCGGCAGGCGTGACGCGGCAGTTGATCGGCGTTGCGCGCCCCGATTTCCTCGGCATTTATGCTGACGCGCTGGCACGGCTGGACATGGTCGATGCGATGCTTGTGGCTGGCGACGAACCGCTCGACGAGCTTTCGGTGGCTGGGCCGAGTACCGTGCTGCGGCTGGGGGGCACACCCGAACGCGTATCGCCAGACGTTGCAGGTCTTACGCATTATCCGCTCGCCGAACTTCGCGGCGGAACCGCGGCGTTCAACGCCGCTGCGCTGCGGCGAATGCTTCTGGGTGAGACCGGAGCGTATCGCGATGCCGTACTGTTCAACGCGAGCGCCGCGCTGATCGTGGCGGGGCACAGCGAGACCTGGACCGATGGCGTCGAAGAAGCCGCAGAGGCCATTGACGGTGGTCGGGCCAGCGCCCTGCTCAATTGTTGGATCGCATACCGGTGACCGACCGCCTTGCCCAGATCTGTGCGACGACGCGAGCCGAGGTGGAGCGCCGAAAGACCCTGACATCGCTGTCAGCGCTCGACGCGCGGGCGGCATCACAGACCGAGCCACGAGGTTTTCGGAATGCGCTTGATCGTGCGCCCGGCTTTGCACTGATCGCGGAGATCAAAAAGGCATCACCTTCGAAAGGGCTGATCCGCGCGGATTTCGACCCCGCGGCGCACGCGCGCGCCTATCAGGCGGGGGGCGCGGCGTGCCTGTCGGTTCTGACCGACGCGCCGTATTTCCAGGGGCACGAGGATTACCTGATCGCGGCCCGGGCGGCGTGCGCCCTTCCGGTCCTTCGCAAGGATTTCATGGTCGATCCGTGGCAAGTCGCCGAAGCGCGCGCAATCGGCGCCGACGCCATCCTCATCATCGTCGCGGCGCTTGACGACGGCGCGATGGCCGAGATCGAAGCTGCGGCGATCGAGCGGGGGATGGACGTACTGGTCGAGGTGCACGACGCCCGTGAATTGGACCGCGCCGTCCACCTTCGATCACGGCTGATCGGCGTAAATAACCGCGATCTCAGGGACTTCAGCGTGGACTTTGCAAGAACCTACGAACTTGTCGATCTCGCGCCGCCTGGCTGTACCTTCGTCGCGGAAAGCGGCCTGGTTGATCACGCCGACCTGCAAATGATGGCAACCCATCACGTACGTGTCTTTCTTGTCGGCGAAACCCTGATGCGTGCATCCGACATCGAGAGCGCGACCCGAAAATTGCTGACCGGCGTATGACCGGGATAACGCATCTCGACGATCAAGGCGCGGCGCGGATGGTGGATGTGGGCGCGAAGCCGGATACCGTGCGAGAGGCGACGGCAGAGGGACGCATCCTCATGTCTGCCCACGCACTCAGCGCGATTCGCGACGGTAACGCAAAGAAAGGCGATGTTCTTGCCGTTGCGCGCGTAGCGGGGATTATGGCGGCAAAGCGCACCGGCGAGTTGATCCCGCTTTGCCACCCGATCTCGCTTTCGTCGATCACCGTCGATTTCACGATCGGGCCGGACATCACTGTGAAGGCCACCGCGCGAACGACGGGACCGACGGGCGTGGAGATGGAAGCGCTGACTGCGGTCTCCGTGGCCTTGCTGACAGTGTACGACATGGCAAAGGCACTTGACCGGGGCATGACCATCGACGGCGTTCGCCTGACCGCGAAATCGGGCGGGCGGTCGGGCGACTGGCGGGCGTGATCACGCCCGAGGACGCGCTGAGCCGATTGCTCGCGCTTGCCGATCGGGTTGCGGTTGAAACGGTGCCCCTTGCGCAAGCGGCGGGACGATGGACCGCACATCAAGTTTTTGCTCACCGCACTCAACCCGCGCACGATCTGTCGGCGATGGATGGTTACGCTATTCAATCGGCGCACCTCGACGGGCCGTGGAAGGTGGTCGGGGAGTCGGCAGCAGGCAAAGCGTTCGGGCAGACGGTCGGTCTCCACCAAGCGGTACGCATTTTCACCGGAGCAACCCTGCCAGAGAATACGGACACCATTTTGGTGCAGGAAGACGTCGCACGCGACGGCGATGATATTCGATGGACCGGCGATGGTTCTCCGCGCGCGTTGCAGCACGTCCGCTTGCGGGGCGCCGATTTCGTGCAGGGACAAATGCTGCTGGACCGCGGGTTGCGCCTGACTTCCGCTCGGATCGCGCTCGTCGCGATTGGCGGGCATCATTTGATCCCGGTTCGCCGACGCGTAAAAATCGCGCTTGTCTCGACTGGAAACGAACTGATCGCAACGGGCGAGGCCGCGCGCAGCGATCATCACATACCCGCTTCGAACGCAATTATGATTGCGGCGATGCTTGGCGACCTGCCAGTTGAAGTGACCGACTTCGGCATTGTTCGCGACGACAGGGCAACGCTGTCGAAAGTACTGCTGGAGGCGAGCGGGCACGATGTGATTGTTTCGACGGGCGGCGCGTCGGTCGGTGATCATGATCTGGTCCACCCGGCTCTTCTGGACGCAGGCGCGCAGATGGCGTTCTGGAAAGTGGCGATGCGACCGGGAAAGCCGATCATGGCGGGAACGCTCGGGAAAGCGGTGGTGCTTGGCCTGCCCGGTAATCCGGTCTCTGCATTCGTCACGGCCACGCTGTTTGCCAAGCCGCTTATCGCGCATTTGAGCGGTGCCAGCGCCGACCAATGGCCGCAGATTGCCGTCCCGCTTGGTGCCTCGCTTCCTGCTGTCGGGATCCGCACCGACTTCGTTCGGGCAAGGTCGTCCGAGGGACGCGCCTTCCCGCTTGACGGCGACAGCGGAATGCTGGTTCCGCTGGCACAGGCCGACATGCTGATCATCCGTCCAGCGGGCACACCGGCAGCCGCGATCGGATCCTCGGTGCGTGCAATTCTGCTGGCTTGACGGCCTCGCCGTTGTTGCCTACACGTTCCGCATTCGTTCGCGATTTGGAGCAAGCCCGTGCTGACCCGCAAGCAACATGAACTCATCTGCTTCATTCAGGACCGCCTGGCCGAGACGGGCATTTCGCCTTCGTTTGAAGAAATGAAAGATGCGCTCGAGCTCAAGTCGAAATCGGGCGTGCACCGTTTGATTTCCGCGCTCGAAGAACGCGAATTCATTCGACGGCTACCCAATCGAGCACGCGCGCTGGAAGTGCTGCGCAGCCCCGAGCGCGAGGGCAAGGTTGTGCCGATCCGTCCTGCGACTGCACAGCTTCCCGTAGCAGCGAACGACATTCTCGAGCTCCCGCTGCACGGGCGCATCGCGGCCGGAATGCCGATCGAGGCTTTAGAGGGGCAAGCTTCGCTTTCGGTCCCTGCTGCACTGCTCGGACCGGGCGAGCATTACGCGCTCGAGGTTTCGGGTGATTCGATGATCGAAGCCGGCATCCTCGACGGCGATTACGCATTGATACGCAAGACGGAAACCGCACGCGAAGGCGAGATCGTGGTTGCCTTGGTCAATGACCATGAAGCGACGCTGAAATATTTCCGCAAGGACGGCGCACAGATACGTCTGGACCCTGCCAACGCGGCGCATCAGCCACAGATGTACAAGGCGGAACAGGTCCGTGTTCAGGGTCGGCTCGCCGGACTGCTTCGCCGGTATTGATCCTTCGCAACTGCGTCGGCGTGATGCCGTGCGCGTACCCAGGGATGGTCGCCTTCGCTCTCGGAGACTGTTTCCACAACACCCGATGACAGCGTTATTGCCAGCCCACCAGTTTGCGACAAGAGGGTGCGGTCGGCCTTGAACCACTTCGGACGGCACCACGGCGGCAACCTGCGGTCGCTCACGACGATGTCGGCGGCAGCGCATTCCATGCGCATTTGCGCGTACGGCAAGAGGTAGCGACTGCGCGTCGCAAAGATTTGCCACGACCGCCCCCCACGCGACAGTCTCACGCGGCAGACGTCGGTGCTGCAGTCTGCACCTGGCAGAATATCGAGTTCGGTCAGGTCGCCGATCGTGCCCGAGCGTTCAGACAGCACCGACCGGACGTAATCGCCCGCTCTGGGCCGCAGCGTGGCAAGCTCGCCATCGCTTCCACGCATTGCCATGTGCATACCGTTGCCCGTGACAAGAAGGTCGGGCGGCGGCGCCGACAGCGCCCATCCCGCACCGATCAGGATCGGACCGAGGCCCCATAGCCGCACACGCGACTGCAAGAGCATGAGCCACATCCCGCCGCCAACCATCGCTGCAAATGCACCGGTCGAAACCGAAGAAAGCGCAGCCTGTGCTCCCGGAACCGCCGCAACATGCCGCGCGAGACCCAGCAGCAAGTCCAAGCTGATTCCCGTAGCCCACCAGAACGGCGCGCCGAGTCCGACGCCGTCGAACAGCAATGCCAACGCTTCGAGCGGCATGATGACAAAGGTCGTGAGCGGGATCGCGACGATGTTGGCCAGAGCGCCGTAGAGGCCGGATTTATGGAAGTGGAACAGAGCGATCGGGGCAAGTGCCACCTCGACCACGAGGCCGGTAATGAGAAGCGCGAGGAGCGATCGGCCGACCTTGCGAGGCCAGCTTTCCTCGCCCTTGGACGCTAGCGCGCGCATCGCCGGCACCTCATGCAGTGCGACGATCGAAGTAATGGCGGCAAAGCTGAGCTGAAAACTCGGGCCGACAAGCGCTTCGGGCCAGAGCAGCAGGACAACCATCGCCCCGGTTGCAACCAGCCGTAGCGTGAAGGCTTCGCGACCGAGCGCGATGCCCGCAAGAACGAGCATGGCGGCAACGCACGACCGCACTGTCGGCACTTCCGCCCCGGTCAGCAGTGTGTAACCGATGCCCGCGAGCGCTCCGCACAGCGCCGAAATCAACAAAAGCGGCGTCCGCAACGCGAGAAACTGGCTCAACGCCAGCAGGCGGAGGCTGAGGAAGATGGCAGCCCCCACTACTGCTGTGACATGCAGGCCACTAACCGACAGCAAGTGAGTCAGCCCGCTCGCCCGCATGGCATCCTCGTCCTCCTTCGCAATGCCGCCGCGATCGCCGGTTGCAAAGGCCGCAGCGATGCCGCCTGGGCTGCCCTCGAGTTGCGCGCGAATATGCGCGGAAAGCCGGTCGCGCAGGTCGGGAGCCGAATTCTTTTCGGAACCGACGCGAGTGACGGGTCCGATAGCCTTTCCCGTTGCACCCAGTCCCTGAAACCACGCAACGCGCGAAAAGTCGAAGCCGCCGGGAACGCTCGCGTTCTGCGGTCCCATCAATCGCGCGCGAAGCGAAACCGTATCGCCGGCCACCAGTGTTGCAGCCGACGCGAGATCATCGCTGTTCACGCGCACTCTCGACGGCAAGGCTGCCTGATTGAGCGGGGCAAGCGTCAGGCGGACACGGTTTTGTGCTGACTGAATGTCGACTCGCTCGACCTTCGCCTCAAAGCTGGCGATCGTCGGGCGGGACAGCACAGGCCCCTCCATCCGCTCCGCGCGCAGCCAGATGATCGTACAGCCAATCGAAGCAGCAATCGATCCCACGAGCAACACGCGACCGATGCGCCCTTGGCCCGGAAAAGCGAACGATCCACACGCAACCGCGCTCATGACGACAAGCCAGGCAATCCAGCCGCTTGGCCCGTCGAGTACGAACCACGCGGCAATTCCCGAGCCGAGCGCCACCGGCAGCCAGAGCGGCAGCTGGTCGCGTTCGGTCTCGAGAAAATCCTCGACCCGCCGTCCCAATTGCGAGCCGCGCCGCGTTTGAAGCGGCTGGTGCCCCATGCTAGGGGCGCTCGCGATCGTCGTGGCCATCCGTCACCATCGTTGGAGAAACCCGCCTTGGGCGCAAGTACCGATACCGTCGTCACACGATTTGCCCCCTCGCC
>JANMKS010000118.1:0-4491 GCA_031372155.1 Sphingomonas sp. | reverse complement strand
CCGGGCCACGCTGTCTTCGGACAGGTCGGACCGGTGCGCCTCGAAATGCGCGACCAATGCCGCGCGCCAGGCGTCGCGGCTGGCGACGTCGCCGAGCGTGTTGAGTTTCAACGTCACGCCGTCGATCTTGAGCTCGCGGAGGAGCTGATCGGCAAAGCACAGCAACTCCACATCCGCCGCAGGTTCCGCCGCCCCGATGACTTCGGCGTCGAGTTGGTGAAACTGGCGAAACCGACCCTTTTGCGGGCGTTCATACCGGAACAGCGGCCCGTGCGTCGCGACTTTCAGTGGCGCATATTGCTGCCAGCCCTCGGTCAGATACGCACGCGCGATCCCGGCGGTAAACTCGGGCCGCAAGGTCAGGCTGTCCCCGCCGCGATCCTCGAACGTGTACATCTCCTTCGACACGACATCGGTCGTCTCGCCAAGCGAACGCGCGAACACCGCCGTCGCTTCGAACACCGGCACTTCGACGCGGCCAAAGCCGTAGAGCCGCCGCACGCGGTCGAAGGTCTGGACGACGTGGTGGAAGCGGTCGGCTTCCTCGCCGATCATGCTTTGCGTGCCGCGGATGGGCCGGGGTGTTTCGATGCGAGCCATTGGTGCGCCGCGCCTTAATCGGATAAGGCAGGCCCGCGCAACCGAAGGGGCTGACACGATGGCAAAGCAGACCTTGGGGCAGCGCATCGCCCCGGCCCGCTTCATCGCGTTCCTGGCAATTTTCGCGGTGGCGCTGGCAGTGCAGATCCCGGCTGCGGACTGGCCGCACGCGGTAATGGTCAGCTTCGATATTGCCGCAGTCGTCTTTCTCGCCTCGATAGCGCCGCTGGTGCTGCGCCATCAGGACGCAAAGACGATGCGTCAGCACGCCGCCGAAAACGACGCTAACCGCGTGATGTTGCTCTTCGTCAGCACGGTCGTCACCGTCGCGATCCTGACAGCGGTCGGAACAGAAGCGAGCAGCGACACCCCGCCCAAGCTGCTGATCGTGGCGACGCTCGTGCTCGCCTGGCTGTATTCGAACACGATCTACGCGATGCACTATGCCCATCTTTATTATGTGGAGGGAAGCAAGGGCGGGCTCGGTTTTTCGGGCAACGAAGATCCGAACTACGCGGACTTCGTCTATTTCGCGTTCACGCTCGGCATGACATTCCAGACGTCGGACACCGCAGTCGAAACGCGCGGGCTGCGGCGCGTCGTCACGGTGCACAGCTTTGCAGCGTTCGTCTTCAACATCGGGGTGCTTGCCTTCACGATCAACGTTTTAGGCAGCAGCTAGACGGACGCGCTGCGCTGGGTCTAGACACGGCGCAACAATCAGAAAGTCGCAATTTCCATGTATCTGCGTATCCTCCCGCTGCTTCTCGCCGCCACCGCTTCGCCCGGCCTCGCCGTCAACAGCGCGCCGCAGCCGATGCCGATTGTCGATTCGATCCCGCCGGCCCGCGATGTTGCCTATCCCGGCACGATGACGCTGAAGGTCGATGCGACCGATATCGACCGTGCGTTATTCCGCGTGCAGCAACGCATTCCGGTCGAGGCCGGTCCCCTGACGCTCCTCGTTCCGCAATGGCTGCCGGGCAATCATGCGCCGCGCGGACAGATCGAAAAGTTCGTCGGTCTCGTGGTGAAGGCAGGCAATCGCACGCTGACTTGGAAGCGTGATCCGGTGGATGTCTTTGCTTTTCATGTGGACGTGCCCGAAGGGGTCGGCGCTATCGACCTTTCGTTCCAGTTCGTGTCGGCAACCGCCGCAGACCAGGGGCGCGTGATGGTCACGCCGGAAATGCTGAACCTGCAATGGGAAGCGGTGTCGCTCTATCCGGCAGGGTATTTCACGCGGCGCATTCCGGTGTCGGCGACGGTCACCTATCCGCGTGGCTGGCAGGCGGCGACCGCGCTCCGGCCGACCGCCACGACCGCCAACACCGTGACGTACGAAACCGTGAGTTATGAAACGCTGGTGGATTCGCCGGTGTTTGCGGGCAAGTATTTTCGGAAAGACGACCTGGGCCAAGGCGTGACGCTGAACACGGTGGCCGACACGGCCAAGGAGCTGGTCGCCGCCCCGGAGACGATTGCGCTGCACCGCAATCTGGTGACGCAGGCGGTCAAATTGTTCGGGGCGCGCCATTTCGACCGTTATGATTTCCTTCATGCGATTACCGACCGGATGGGCGGCATCGGCCTGGAGCATCACCGGTCGTCCGAAAACCAGAACGACCCCGGATATTTCACCGACTGGAAGGCGAGCACGCTCGATCACAATCTGTTGCCGCACGAATTCACGCACAGCTGGAACGGGAAGTTCCGGCGCGGCGCCGATTTGTGGACGCCCGATTTCAAGACGCCGATGCGCGACAGCCTGATGTGGGTGTACGAGGGGCAGACGCAGTTCTGGGGCCATATGCTCGAGGCGCGGGCGGGGCTCACGTCGAAGGCGGACAAGCTCGACACGCTGGCGCTGATCGCGGCGCGGCTCGACACCTTGCCTGGGCGGCAGTGGCGGTCGCTCGACGACACGACCAACGACCCGGTCATATCGGCACGCAGGCCCAAGGGCTGGGCAAGCTGGCAGCGCAGCGAGGATTATTACAACGAGGGGATGCTGGTCTGGATCGAGGCCGATGCCATCATCCGCCAAGGCACGAAGAACGCGCGCGGCATGGACGATTTCGCGCGCGCATTCTTTGGCATCAACGACGGCGACTGGGGCGAAGTCACCTATACCTTCGATGACGTCGTCAAGACGCTGAACGGCGTGATGCCCTATGACTGGAGCACGTTCCTGAGCGACCGGCTGACCGCAAAGGGCACCGGCGCGCCGCTGGGCGGGTTCACGCGGTCCGGGTATCGCCTGATCTATACCGATACCCCGACCGAGATGCTGAAGCTGGGGATGAAGACCGGAAAGTACCTCGACCTGACGTGGTCGCTGGGCATGAACATCGGCAAGGGCAACAAGATTACTGCTGTCGTTTGGGACGGACCGTCGTTCGATGCGGGAGTGACGGTCGGGCAGGAAGTCATCGCGGTGAGCGGCGTGCCCTATACCGATGAGGTCATGAAGGATGCAGTGGCGGCGGCAAAGGGCGGGACAGCACCGATACGCCTGACGCTGAAAACCGACGCACGGATCAGGGACGTCGAGATCAAGTGGAACAAGGGATTGCTGTATCCGCGCTTCGAGAAAACGGGGACTGGCGAGGGGCCGCTCGACCGGCTACTCGCCGCCAAATGAGAATCGACCTTATCCCCGTGGGCGACGATCCGCCCAATTCGCTCAACGTCATCATCGAGGTGCCGGTCGGCGGCGAGCCCGTGAAGTACGAGTTCGACAAGGCATCCGGTGCGCTGTTCGTCGATCGCATCCTGCACACGTCGATGCGGTATCCCGCCAATTACGGCTTTGTGCCGCATACGCTGTCGCCCGACGGCGATCCGCTCGATGCGCTGGTCGTTGCGCGCTCTCCGTTCGTGCCGGGTTGCGTAGTGCGGGTGCGGCCGATCGCGGTCCTAAAGCTGGAAGACGAGGCGGGCGGCGACGAAAAACTGCTGACCGTTCCCGTCGATGCGACCTTTCCCTATTACGAGAATGTCGACGAGAAGGAGCATTTGCCCGCGATCGTCATGCAGCAGATCGAACACTTCTTCACGCACTACAAAGACCTGGAGCCGCGCAAATGGGTGCGCGTCGGCAAGTGGGGCGACGCCGATGAGGCGCGCGCAATCGTGATGGAAGCGATCAAGGCATACGAGGCCGCCAAGGCGTGACGACGCGCGATCGCTGGCGCGCCTGCCTGATTGCAGGGCTGGCAATGATGAGCGCCGCGATCGGCTTCGGCCAGTTTGCAGGATTGAAGGCGTGCACGCCGCCTGCGGGCCTTGCCCCCATTATCGCATTCGAAATGGCGAGGGTTCCCGAGCAGGTATCGGCGCTGTTCGCGGCATCGGCGTGCGCGCAGGCGCAGTCGTCGGCCTTGTGGCTCGACGCGCTGCTGTTCATTCCCGCCTATACGCTGTTCCTGTGCTTCGGTGCGCTCGCGGCCGGGGGGCGTTTTGCAAAGGCAGCGATCGCGTGCGTGGTTCTCGCCGCCTTGCTCGACCAGGCGGAGGGGGTGGTATTGTGGCGCATTCTCGACGCGCCGCCGGGTAACCCCGGCCATTTCGCGCTCCTTGTGCCGGTCGTGCGGGCGAAGTTCGCGCTGCTAAGCGCAGGCGCACTTCTGATCGGCGGCGACCTGTTGCGGTCGCGCGGTGTCGCACTGCTCCCCGGCGTAGCGATGATCGCGGGCGGTGCGATGACTTTGGTGTCGGTCGCCGACGACACGCGCACGCCGGTCATGATGACGGGCGCGTCGATTTCGTGGCTGACGTTGCTCGCCTGGGCCGCGATCAGCGCGTTGCGAGCGGTCCCGTCGCAAAATCCGCAGGCGTAATGCGATAGATCAAATGGTCGACAGGCGCGCCCGCCATGTCCCACGACTG
>JANMKS010000105.1:0-1575 GCA_031372155.1 Sphingomonas sp. | reverse complement strand
GCAAGGTTACGCCCGCGATGAGTTTGCGCTGTGATGCAGCAAATGGAGGGGCCGAGCTAGTGGTTGACGGTTCGAGCTCCGTTGTTAGCCTTCGCCCAACCGAGCACTACCGCCACAACGATGCGCGACCAGCGCATCGCGATGGGGCACGAGCGCCGAGCGGCAAGCAAGTGCGGGGAACCCGATGCCGACGCCGTCCCTTTAGTTTGCTCAGAAAATTTAAGGGAGCCCGTCATGAAATTCATGATTTTCGTCAAGTCCAATCCCGCCCTTGAGGCAAGCATCGCGACGATGAACGGGGCCGACATGAAAGCGGCAATGGCAAAAATGGGTGCGTTCAACGACGAGTTGAAGAAAGCCGGCGTCCTCAGGGATTGCGACGGGCTGCGCCCCAGCCGCGAGGGCAAGCGGGTGCTCTTCGACGGCACATCGCGCGCCGTCACCGACGGCCCGTTCGACGGCGATCTGGTGGCGGGCTATTGGATCTGGGAGCTACCGAGCATCGAGGACGCCGTCGCATGGGTCAAGCGCTGCCCAAACCCGATGCCGACGGCCTCGGAGATCGAGATCCGCCCGATTTAAAACCGACGCCACCACACGGAGGCGAGCACCCGGATGACCTGCCTCGCTCAATCGGCCCCTGGGGTATCGCCCGTGTCTCCGGTGTCGCTGTCGCCGTCCGCCGTCGTGCCGTCGTCGGGGATGCGTTCCACCGAGACGACCTTCTCGGCGTCGTCGGTCTTGAAGATGCGCACGCCCTGCGTATTGCGTCCGGCGATACGGACGCCGTCGACCGGGCAGCGAATGAGCTTGCCGGCGTTCGTCACCAGCATGATCTGATCGCTGTCGTCGATGCCGAACGAGGCGATCAAATCACCATTACGATCGTTCACGACCATGGCGACGATGCCTTTGCCGCCGCGTCCGCTGGTACGGTATTCGTACGACGACGAGCGCTTGCCGTAACCCTTGGTCGACACGGTGAGGATGAACTGCTCGCGCGCCCCGAGTTCGGCGTAGCGTTCCGGCGTCAATTCCGCGACGCCTTCGACGGCTTCCTCGTCGACGTCTGGAGCAATCACCTCCGCTTCTTCGACGCCGGGCTCCGCGTTCTGTGCGCGGCGGATTCCCGAAGCCTGTTTGAGGTAGGCGGCGCGTTCGGGCGCGGTCGCATCGGTATGGCGGAAGATCGCCATCGAGATGACGGTATCGCCCTCGTCGAGGCGGATGCCGCGCACGCCGGTCGAATCGCGGCCCTTGAACAGCCGCACTTCATCGCCGATCAGGAAGCGGATGCATTGGCCGTGCGCCGTCGTCAGCATCACGTCGTCGTCGGGCTTGGCGATAGCGACGGCGATGATGCTGTCGCCCTCGTCGAGCTTCATGGCAATCTTGCCGTTGCGATTCATGTTCTCGAAATCGCCGAGGCTGTTGCGGCGGATGCCGCCCGAGCGGGTCGCAAACATCAACTCGAGTTCGCCCCACGATTTGGGATCTTCCGGCAACGGCAGGATCGACGTGATGACTTCGCCTGGCTCGAGCGGCAACAGATTGACCATCGCCTTGCCCGGGCTC
>JANMKS010000104.1:0-2026 GCA_031372155.1 Sphingomonas sp. | reverse complement strand
GTCCTTCACTTCGACCTCGCCGAATTCGCCCGTCAGCAGCGTGACCGGCGCAACATCGGGCGCGGTCCAGTCGACCGCCGACAGCCTCAGCGCCGCCCCGTCCCACCGCCCTGCCATCAGGTCGGCATCGCTGAATGCATCCGATGTCAGCGCCGCCGACAACTGCACGTCATCGGCGTCGAGCCCGTCCGATCGCTCGATCGCTGACGGCAGCATCCCCGGTGCCGCCCGGTGCACCAGCCCGCCGACGTTCAGGTCGCGGTCGTGGCTCGTAAAGCCCAGCGTAATGCCGTCCCGCCGCTCCACCCGCCAGCAAAAGGCAAGCGTCGTCAACGGCTGGGCGAACCAGTCGGTCATAATCTGCTCCTAGATGTCCCCTCTCCCCTTGCGGGAGAGGGCGACTCAGCAAAGCTGAGCGGGGAGAGCGGGTACTAACCGGTGCCCGCGGAGCGTCAGGACGCGCTCTTCTTGCGCCTCACTGCCGCCTTCAGAATGTTTTCCATCCGGTGAATGCACTCACGCCCCTTGAGCGTGCCGGGAGAATTATCCTCGGGATCACTTTCGAAATGCGCCCGCATTTCCCCCGAAAGCGCGACCATCTGAGCGTAATTTTCGTCACCGACCCGCTTGCGGATGGTCTTGAGCCCCTCGTTCAACGCGTGGAACTCAGTGTCGATGTTCTGCTCGGGGAAGTATCCCGTCCCATCAAGAAATCGCGGCGCTTGGAGAAACATTGCCCCGAGATGGTCCCAGATTTCCCCCATTCCATTTGGAATATAAGGCTCCCTAGAACGAAGGGTTGAACGGAATACTTGTGTCATTTTGATTGCCTCGGGATAGCATAAAGCGTGTCGGTGACGAGCTGGCTTGGTCGCACTATCACAACCGTATCTGGTCGAAAATCTGTGGTGAAGAAGCCTCTGACCTGTGGGGTCGCCGATGTCTTGCGAGTAAGCGTAACGTCGAATGCAACGCTTCCGACCCGAACGTCGGGAACGCGAAAGCTTTGTTCCGAAGGTGAGGTATCATATTCCCTTCCGACCACTCTCACTTGCACCCGTCCAGAAAGGTCAATCCCCAAGCCGTAGTAAAATTTTCGTACTTCGCGTCGAACCTCGCGGTCGACAAAGTTTCCAATTGCTTCATTCCTCGAAAGCCGCACCTTTAGTTGCCCCGCAGCTTCGGCGGCGATCGCATTGTCATAAGCACGATCCGTTCTTTGCTTCATGAATCGAATTGTTTCGACCTGAAGAGGCCGAAGCTCGCCGCGCACTCGATACAGCGCTGCCGCTCGATCGACACGCAACTTCGCGATCAGGTTCGCCTGTCCGGCAACTGTTTGGGGAAAGCCTAGCGACTCAAATCGATATGAGGGATCGGTGCTTTGAATCTGGCTCAGCAGCCAATTGACATGATCGGAAGTCATTTCTGCTGTGAGACTGGATGCCGGTCCGGTTAGGTCAAGAATGTTGTCGGCAATCGAAACTATCGTGTTGGAAACGCCGGACGTCCCATTTGCACCTCCGACGCCAAGGCCAGGAAACAACTTATTCAACGTCAGCGGGTCATTAAGCGGCGGCCCCCCGTTGCCCCCCCTGCGACGTGAGGTCGGAAGCCGATACGCAATCTGCTGTAATTCAGCTATTTTCGTTCCAGCGCTCGCGTTCGACGCAGACCCGACAGCACCGCGACGAATCCACTCGGCCAACAGAATTGCGTCGGGGCGCGTCGCCGATGCGCCCGAAACCGACCTACCAACCCGCTGCTCGGAGACTATGACACGGCTTAAAGATCGCGTCCCGCCCGGGGCAAACGTAAACTGCCTGTTGCGCGGATCGTGGTACGGGTTGAATTTAAACTCGATCTTCGGCGACCGCATTGCTCGGCCGGTCCGAAGATAATGCGCGAACGCCGAACGCTCGCTGGGTGCCAAGCGGATCACTCCCGCACCTCAACCAACCCCACGCTCACCACATCTCCCGCGCGCCACGCCCCACCGACACATCCATCGCGTCCGCCGCAAACC
>JANMKS010000088.1:0-3108 GCA_031372155.1 Sphingomonas sp. | reverse complement strand
AAGCCCCGCTGCGGTGGCCGTCCAATAAGTGAGTCCTGCCGCGATATAAGCGAGCGTGAACAGATAGAGCAACATAAAGCCCGGCCAGCGCCACCCATTCGTTTCGCGCCGCACCACGGCGATTGTCGAGATACATTGAGGCGCAAAGACGAACCAGGCCAGAAAAGCGAGCGCGGTCGGAAGCGACCATTTTCCCCGGAGAGTTTCAGTCAGTGACTGGTCGCGCTGCCCTTCGTCGGGCGTATCGATGGCATTGACCGTTGCCAGAGCGGAAACCGCCACTTCGCGTGCTGCCATTGCGGGAATGAGCGCGAGCGCAATGTCGCGATTGAAGCCGATAGGGGCAACGACATGCGCAAGGCCGTCAGCGACACGTCCGGCAATCGAGTAATCGACTTGCGACTGCGTGCTGCCCGCGGGGACTTGCGGAAAGCTGAGCAATGCCCACAGCACGATGGTCGTCAGCGCGATGATCGTACCTGCGCGACGCAGGAAAATATAGGCTCGTTGCCACAGCCCGAGGGCAAGATCGCGGAGCGCGGGCCACTGATATTTCGGCATCTCCATCATGAAACCCTGTGCCGGACCTTTCGTGACGGTGCGTCGCAGCAGCAGCGCGGCCGCAAGCGCTCCGAGTATCCCGGACAGGTAAAGTGCGAACAGCACCAGCCCTTGCAGACCGATGCCAGGACCAACCGTACGCGCAGGAATAAACGCCGCGATGATGACGGCATAGACCGGCAGGCGCGCCGAGCAGGTCATCAGCGGGGCGATAAGGATCGTCGTCAGGCGGTCCTTGGGATCCTCGATCGTCCGCGTCGCCATAATGCCCGGAATGGCGCAGGCAAAGCTCGATAGCAGCGGTATGAACGCACGCCCTGAGAGGCCGACGCCCGACATCAGCCGGTCCATCAGGAACGCCGCGCGCACCATGTAACCGGTTGCTTCGAGCAGCAGAATGAAAGCGAACAGGATCAGGATCTGCGGAAGGAACACGACGACCGCGCCGACCCCGGCAATGATGCCGTCGGTGATCAGCGAGCGCAGCAAGCCGTCGCTCATTCCGGCCTTTATCATATCTTGAAGAGCGCCAATGCCGCCGTCGATCAGGTCGGCGGGAATGGCGGCGAGGCTGAACACCGCCTGGAACATGACGAACAGCAACGCCGCAAGAATGACAGGTCCGGCGATCCGGTGCAGAACGACGCGGTCGATGCTTTCCGTCCATCGCCGGGCGGGAGTATGCTCCACCGTGACGCTCTTGGCGATGCGTCGAGCGTGCCGCTGGCGTTCCGAAAGTGTCGCTTCGCCAAGGACCGTGCCGCTCTGAAGGGGTATCGTTGATCCGGAAAGAAGCTGGTCGATTGCGCCGCGCAGCTCATCCAGTCCGCGCTTGCGAACGGCAACGGTCGGAATGACCGGCACGCCAAGCGTCTGCGCAAGCGCGGGGACGTCGATCGCAAGGCCATCGCGGGTCGCAAGATCGAACATGTTGAGCGCGACCACCGTCGGACGCCCGAGCGCGATCAGCTCCATCGCAAAGCGAAGATGGTTGTCGAGGTTCGACGCATCAACGACGACGATGAGCGCCGAGGGCACGCGCTCGCCTTCCTGACGGCCGAGGATCACGTCGCGTGTGACGCGCTCGTCCGGGCTCGACGGCGTCAGGCTGTACGTGCCAGGCAGGTCGATCAGTTCGACAGGTCGACCATCGGAAAGCGCAATTCGCCCGGCGTGGCGCTCGACGGTCACCCCCGGATAATTGCCGACCTTTTGCCGGGCGCCCGTGAGCGCGTTGAATAGCGCAGACTTGCCCGCGTTCGGATTGCCGGCAAGCGCGACCATCGGCGTTGCAAGGACCGGGGTGGCGATGTTCACGCGACCGGCTCAACCGTGATGGCGTCGGCGTGCGCCCTGCGGATTGCGACCGTCATGCGTCCAATGCGCACGGCAAGCGGGTCGCGAGCAACGAAGCCTCCCCCGTGGAGCGGCTCGACGGCGACCCCTTCGTCAAAGCCCAGTTCGCGCAGCCGACGTCCATCGCGCTCGGACAAATCGGCCCAAGCAATGGAAACGATCGTCGCTTCACGCTGAAAGGAAAGGTCGCCCAATGTCACTGCGACTGATTATCAATAACATCTGGAAAACGCGAGTCGATTACGTCGCGGGATAACGCAGCCGCCCAAGAAAGCGCGCGAGGCTCAGCCGTTCTGGAGCGGAATGTGAGAAACGTGCCTTAAATTTCTCAAATTTCATGATGCCGTCGATGCGGCGCGAGAGAAACGCGCGGGTGTCGAAATGTCCTTCGCTCTCGTCGTCCAGCATCGCCATGAGCGTGGCCGTGTAAACGCCTGCCAGGATGGCGCGCTTTGAGTAATGGTTGAAGTCGGTCGCGGTATCCCCTGCGGCGTGCCACATGGTGTCGGCCGCCCGCCAGCCCAGCCTTGCCGCCCGTGCCATATTCTGCGGCAGCGCGAGAACTGCGAGTGCCCGCCGCAACGCCTCGATATCGGGTGAGATTACGTCGAGGCGGGCTTCCACAAGCGCGGCGATACGGGCACGAATCTTCATTCCGGCAAGAACCGGCACAGGAAGGCTCGCAAGCATGGCGCTGTCGATGCTGGCAAACCAGCCGTCAATCATGTCGACCGCTCCGCCGGGGAAAGCCAGGCGCGCCACCGCAGGATCGATTGCGGTCGCTTCCGCCGCCAGTTCGAGTGCCGCCGGAGTCCAACCGTCGAACGCCGCATGATGCGGCAGCTCGGCGGCAAGCGCGCCGCGCATTTCGTCGAGAGTCTGCTCAGGCACGGTAATCTCCGTCGGGTGACAGTCAGGAAATGGGCTGCTAGTGCGGCCGCGTCAATGCAATCGGGGGCCAGACGTCATGGCAAAGTTCTTCGGCAATCTGGGTGCGGTGCTCGTGGTCGCGTTTACCGCGCTTGTCATCGTGATCTTCGCATTCCACGGCGGCACGGATACGACGCCGTATCTGAATGCGCTGTTCCGCTATCTCCACGTGCTGTTCGGCATCATGTGGATTGGTTTGCTCTATTATTTCAACTTCGTGCAGATTCCGACGATGCCGTCGGTACCCGCCGAGCTGAAGCC
>JANMKS010000072.1:0-13150 GCA_031372155.1 Sphingomonas sp. | reverse complement strand
GCGAGCAACCACGAGCGGAACGCCCGGATCTTCGGCGCGCCATGCTTGTAGTCGGGATAGGTCAGCCATAAATCCGCCGCGTCAAAGGCGACCGCGTCGATCACCTGAACGAGCCGCCCGGAGTCGAGTTCGTTCCGCCAGAGCACCGGGTTCAGGAGCGCAACACCGTTTCCGGCGAGTGCCGCCTGCCCTTCCATCAGTTGCGAATCGAGCCGGACGCCGCGTTCCTGAGCGTCGGGGTGCGCCGTCCCGCCTACGCTTTCGCGCCATAACGTCCACCAGCTGTCGTCGGGACTGATCCGGTTGAGGCGAAAGACATCGTCGGGAGTGCGCACCGGGTCCGTGGTCGACAGGTAAGCGGGACTGGCGACGGCAGTGACGGGTGCCCGCATCAGGAAGTGCGACTTCAGCCCAGGCCAGTCGCCGTGCCCGCCACGGATTGCGGCATCGATATCGTCGCGGGCAAAATCCACAAGTGCATTCGATGTATGCAAGCGAACGGCCAGCGCCGGGTTCGCGGTCTGAAACGCCCCGATGCGGGGTGCCAGCCAATTGGGGCCGAACGTCATGGCACAGCTGACGGTCAGCACGGCATCATCGTCGGCCCGTGCGAGTGCGAAGGCATCGTCCAGCGTATCGAACGCCCCGGCAACGAGAGGCGCAATCCGCCTCCCTAGCGGCGTAAGCGCCACCCGGCGATTGGCCCTGACGAAAAGTGCGACGCCGATGCGCTCCTCCAGCGCTTTCACCTGATAGCTGACCGCGGCCTGCGTCATTCCCAGCTCGGCGGCCGCAGACGTAAAGTTCTCATGACGCGCCGCACTTTCAAACACCCGCACGGCGGATAAAGGCGGCAGCTTTCGCATGATTGTTCATAAGGCATACTTATGCGCGCAGGGCACTGATTTGTTGGCGCGAGCGGCGACGCGATGCCAATTCAAGGGGGTCAGTAATCGAAAGGACCGTTCAGATGCGCGACGAAATCGACAGCCGCATGTGGCTCCAGCATCACGAACAACTGGGCAGTTTCGTGAACGGCGCAATCGAAAGCGTGCGCGCCGTCTTCGCACAGTTGCACCATCACATGTTTCATGCGCCGTGGGATGAAATTCATGCCGCAGCGCGCGCCTCCGTAGCCAGCGACTGCCGAACCTCGACGTGCCGCGACAATGCCCGTTCGAGCGGCGGTAACAATATCCCGCGGTCGGAGGTCAGGCTGGCATCACGCGGGCGTGCCGCGCGCCAGCCCAGTCCGGCGGGGCTGGCGGGTATGACGCAAAGCGGATCGAACCCGAAAGCGATCGCGACCGCTCGCCCCAGGTCGACCCAGCTCGCCGAATTTCCGCTCGTCAAATGCCAGAGCCCCGCTTCGCCATCGATGACGAGGTCGAGCACGGCGTCGACCAGATCGGGGACATAGGTCGCCGTGACGATGTGTTCGGCCGACATAGGAATCGTCCTGCCCTCTCGCAGCGCCTGCTCGACATGGAACGCGAAGTTGTGGGGATCGTCGGGCGAGAAGAACGCGGCCGTACGCACGATAAGCGCGGCACGGTTGCACGCCGCGATGCCGGCCTCCGCCTCCGCCTTGCTTCGTCCGTAAACAGAGATCGGCGCGAGCGGATCGCTTTCGACATAGGGCGCGCCCTTGATGCCGTCGAAAACCATGTCCGACGAAAAACTGGTGAAATGCACCTCGCGGGCGGCGCATGCCTCGGCGAGCGCGACGGCACCGTCACGGTTCGCGCTCATGCAGCGTCCGGCATCGCTTTCGGCATCGTCGACACGGACGTAACCCGCCGCGTTTATGACCGCCCATGGCCGATGCCGTTCCAGCGCGCGATCGATCGAGCCACGGTCCTCGATGTTCAACGATTTCCGGTTCGTTAGTATATGGGGAAGCCCGCGAAGCACGCAGTGCCGGGCCAAAGCCTGTCCCAGCGTGCCGCTTGCGCCGGTGATGAGGATCGGGCGCGCGGCCACGTGCCCCGAGCCAACACTGACCGGTTTCGAAGCAGCAGTGCCGAAACGACAATCGCGGCGCCACCATCCGGGCGTCGACAAAACCGGGTGGGCCGGGATCGCACCCGACGAGAGCGCCTTGAGCAGACCCGCCACCGCAGTCGGGCGAGGGTGCGCGCCGCTGACATCGAACGCGCCCGGTTCATAGTCGCCGCGCTCTTCGACCAGCAGACTGGTCCAGTCCACATTGCCGAGCAGCGCCCACGCCGTCATCGCCCGCATGTCAATGCCCTGTTCTCGCGCCGCGATGCAGGTCTGCCAGGCTTCCCACAGCCAGCGCAATTGTTCCTCGCGCGAGCAGCCCAGGTGAACTTCGGTGACGGCGATCGGAATGCGATATCGGTCCCACACTTCGCGCAACGCACCCCCCAGCCCGCCTTCCGGGGCGCCGACGACACGCACTGCCGCCACATCGTCGAACCAGCCGTCGGGACGCGTGTGCAGATAGCGGTCGCTTGTCGGGTAATGATTGATGCCGATGATGTCGGGCGGGCACGGATTGTCCGCAATGCCACGGGCACGCTCGTCGAGCTTGTGACGAACGATCGTTTGCCAAAGCGGGTGATGCGGACCGACACTTCCGCAAAGCAAATCCCAGCCGAGCCAGCGCCGTTCGTTGTAGAAACCAGCCACATTTTCCGAAGCCACGTCGCTGAAACACAGGCCCAGGTCGTCGGTCTGGATAAGCCTTGATGCAGGACTGCGGCGGCGGATCGCAGCCATCGCGCCGATCGTCCCTTCCACCTGATTGAAGAGCGCCTCGAGGAACAGGCGCTCGCTTCGCTCATGCGGATACCAGTGCGCGTAGAGGCAAGCGAACCGTGCCGTCGTGTTCGGCTCGTTCACCGGTGTCCAGTCAGTGATGTCGGGATAGCGGCCAGCCACCGCAGTCGCATATTCGACGAAGCGCGGGACGAAATCCGGATCGACCAGACTGGTGTAGCCGGGACCGCTGCCGTGGTGCAGCAATCCTGCGATCGGGCGGATGCGGTTGCGCCTGAGCGCCGCCATGCGGACGTCGCTTTCGACCCAATCGAACGCGTCCTGGCGATCAGGCGCGACCCGTTCCCACAGCACAGGCGTACGCAGCGCCGTTATCCCCAGCGAGGCGAAGCGGTCGATGTCGTCGGCGCGCCGGTCGTGTCCGGTCAGGACGCTCTGGTCACGCCAGCGATCACCGATGCGGGCGATCGTGCATTCGGCACCACCCCATAGCTCCATAGTCCAGCCTTTCGTTCGGAATGCGAACGGCCAAATGCGCGAATCGGGTGCAAATATGCATTGACGTCGGTTAGAACCCCATCCTTATCCGATCCCCATCCGCGCCAGTTCGCGGTCCTTGTCGATGAACTGATGCTTCAGCGCACCCGCGACGTGCAGGAACCAGAGCGTATAGAGAATGAGCGCGGACACGCCGTGGGTGGTTTCAAAAAAGCTGTGCACCGCTTCCTTGCGGGCGGGGTCGAGCGCCATGATCGGTGCAAGACGCGGCCATTCGAACAAGCCGAACCAGGTGTTCGGGTGCGTCGCTGCGTCCTTGTAGGCCGAATCCATGATCCACCCCGACAGCGGCATGGCAAACATGATGATATACAGACCGACGTGGACCGCATGGGCAAGCTGCTTTTCCCATGTCTTGAGATGCGTGCTGAACGGCGGCGGACGGTGCGTCAGACGCCACAGCAGGCGCATCGTCACCAGCCCGAGCAGCGTAATGCCGATCGTCTTGTGATTGTTGATAAGCGGCCGGACGCTGTCGTCGGCGACATTGGGCCATGTCCACGCGAGCACGACGTTGGTGACGATCAACAGCGCGACGATCCAGTGAAACGCGATGGCAGTTTTCGTGTAACGTGCGGGCATCGCGTTCGGCTCCGGTTCAGGTCGTTTCGATAACTTAACACTGGCGACGTGCCGGTCCAGCACCTAGTCGCAGCGCAACACTTCCTTGGGGAGAATTCGTGTCGCTGCTCGACCATAATTTTACGGCAGCGTCGCCGCGAATGACACCGCCGACGCGCCGGGCAGCCGGTCCTGCGATCTGGGCGATCGCGGTCGCACTGTTCGCGGCGCTCTTTGCACAGGCCTTTGTCCAGAAGGGCGTAGCGGCATGGGCGGTCGGCCTGGTGTATATCCTGTACGATACCGCGCTCGTCCTCTTCGTCGCAAGACGGACGACGGGGTTGCTGCGGCAGAAGCTCGTCACTTCGGTGCCCGAACGCCTGAGCGCCGTCGCTATCATCGCGGCCTATAACGAAGCGCCGGTACTGAAAGCGACGATCGAGGCACTTCGCAATCAGGAAAACGCCCCGGACATGGTCCTTGTCGCCGACGATGGCTCGGACGACGACACTGGCAGGGTTCTGTCCGGACTCTACGAATTCCCCGTGCCTGACTACGGCGGGATGGCAACCAGCCCGACAGTGCACGGCCTGCGCTGGCTGCGGCTTCCACGCGGCGGCAAGGCTTCAGCACTCAACATCGCCATCGGACTGCTCGACGCCGACATCGTCGTGACCGTCGATGCCGACACGTTGCTGGCACCCGGCGCGTTCGCCGCGATGCGCGATGCATTCGGGCGCGAACCCTCGCTTGTCGCCGCAACGGGCGTGCTTCACCCGATTTGCGGCACCAACGTGTCGGGTCGGATATTCCAGTGGTTCCAGACTTACGAGTACATCCGCAACTTCCTTTCGCGCCATGCCTGGGCACAGAGCAACAGCCTGCTGCTGGTGTCAGGCGCCTTCGCGGGGTTCAGGCGCGACGCCCTGATGCGCGTCGGCGGCTTCGACCCCAACAGCCTGGTCGAGGATTATGAGGTTCTGCACAGGCTGCACCGGTTTGCCGCCGACCACGAACTCGACTGGCGGGTGAAAGTGGTCGGCGGCGCTCAGGCATCCACCGACTCGCCCGGCCATCTGTTGCCCTTTCTTCGCCAGCGGCGACGGTGGTTCGCGGGTTTCCTCCAGACGCAGTGGTGGAACCGCGACATGATCGGCAACCGTCGCTACGGTGCGCTCGGCACGGCAATGCTGCCGGTCAAGGCGCTCGATACGGTACAGCCGCTATACGGCCTGGCGGCGTTTGCGCTGCTGCTGTTCTTCATCGTTACCGGCAACCTGACGATCGCCCTGCCGGTCGTGATCGCCATGGTGGCGAAAGTCATTTTCGACCTGGCCTGGCTGCTGTGGTCGTTGCGGCTGTATCGCAGGTGGACGGGGCACAGCGTCGGCGCAGGCGGCGCTTTGCTTGCGGCCATCGTGGAGCCATTCACATTTCAGCTGCTTCGTCACGCGGGTGCCGCGTGGGGCTGGTACGTGTTCCTCGCCCGTCGTCAGATTTGGGGCGTGGCAGACCGCAGGGGAATGGCGGCGCTCGTGGCGGAGGCACGACCGCTCGGCGGACGGCGGTTCGATTGCGTGACGCACGCGGCTTCGTTATAGCGCATCGCAAGCCCCGGCCCGCGTGCGACAAGCCCGCTTGCCGGGGCATTGCTCTTTAGCCGTCCCGAGGAACTGCCCATGTCCCGCCGCCGCCAGATTTACGAAGGCAAGGCCAAGATCCTCTACGAAGGCCCCGAACCCGGCACCCTTATTCAGTATTTCAAGGACGACGCGACGGCGTTCAATGCCCAGAAAAAGGGTACGATCAACGGCAAGGGCGTGCTGAACAACCGGATCAGCGAGCACATCTTTACGCTGCTCGGCAACATCGGCGTTCCGCACCATTTCATGCGCCGCCTCAACATGCGCGAACAGTTGATCCGTCAGGTCGAAATCGTGCCGATCGAAGTTGTCGTTCGCAATGTCGCAGCAGGCTCGCTTTCCACCCGCCTCGGTATCGAGGAAGGGCAGCAACTGCCGCGGACGATCATCGAATATTATTACAAGGACGATGCGCTCAACGACCCGATGGTGACCGAGGAGCACATCGCCTGCTTCGGCTGGGCCAGCCAGGAAGAGATGCACGACATTGCCGACATGGCGATCCGCGTGAACGATTTCATGAGCGGACTGTTTGCGGGCATCGGCATTCGCCTCGTCGACTTCAAGCTCGAGTTTGGGCGCGTCTGGGACAATGATTATGCCCGCATCATCCTGGCCGACGAGATCAGTCCGGACGGATGTCGCCTGTGGGACATGACGACCAACGAGAAGCTCGACAAGGACCGCTTCCGCCGCGACCTGGGCGGCGAGGTCGAGGCGTATCAGGAAGTCGCGCGCCGGCTGGGCCTGTTGCCGGAAGGTGCCGATAATGTTGTTCTCGACCTGGAAACGCAGCGCAAGAAACGCGGTCGCTAAACCTGCTTGAACCGGCGCAAAGTTAACGCCGGTTTTACGCGTCCTTAACCATTCCACTCCTAATCCGGGTGCCGAGACCTACCCGGCACGGCCTTTTGGCCCGGCAAGCCTTTTTGGAGTGGCCCAGCGATGCGCATATTTTTCGTCCTGATGGCAACAACAGCACTTGCCGCATGCGGCGGCGGTGGCGGCGCGCAGACCGCGGGCAGCAATGTTGCTGTCGGCGGCGGCGCGGGAGTCGGAGTGGGCGGAACGTCGACCTCGTCGGATCCGTACACCCAGTTCGCGACCCCGACCGTTGCCAAGACCTATGGTGGCGTCGGTGCGAGCCAGTCGATGGACCATCTGAGCGAAGACCTCGACAATGTGCGCCAACAGGCATTCATCTATGCCGGCAATGCGAGCACCGTTCGCGACAGCAAGATTTCGATTACCTACGACCCGCGCGATGCGATCTTCACGTTGAAAGTCACCGACCCACTGAGCGGTGCCAATGCTCAGACGCGTTTCCAGGATCCGGGCAGCCGCACCAATTTCGGCGGTGCCAAGGAACCGCAGTGGGGCGTTCCCAATCTCGCGGCTTTCGCTGGCATCGGCGCCAATGCCGATATCAAATACCTGCAAGCGGGCGACGGCGATCCGCTTTCGCCGTACAGTGCCAGCGGCACCGGACGCGTCGATCCCGGCACGAACACTCTGCAACCAGACGGACTCGCCGGATCGAGTTATCAATCCGCGACCCTGTTCTATGAACAACCGGGCAGCGCGGGCAAGACGAGCTATGTCAGCTTCGCGGGCTATGTTCGCAACGCCTTCAGCTGGAGCGAAGAGACGGTCGACGTCGATGGCAACCCGGCAACCCCCGGTGTCCTGTCGCACAAGGCCAAGAGCCATTTGGAACGCGGCGCATTCGCTTACGGCATGATGTCGGACAACAACGTCGTTCCGACTTCCGGCACGGCGACGTTCACCGGCGGGCTGCTTGCGACGATGGTCAACAACCCGACACTCGATGGCCAGTACGGTTCGCTCCTGCCGACCTACTTCCAGTGGATTTCCGGCACGTCCTCGGCGGCGATCAACTTCGGCACCGGCGCGGTATCGCTGACGTTGAACGGCATCGTGGGGCAGGCCTATTTCGAACGCTACACCGGGCCCGATATCGTCGCGATCCCCGCAGGATCGACTTTCACGGCGGCGGGGACCGCCAACATCAACCTTGTGAACACAGGCGGTTTCAAGGGCGCGTTTCAGTCGGCCTCGTTCGGTACGACCAACCTTGGCGCGCCCGGCGCAGTTGCCATCGCCGGGTCGTCGCTCGACGGTGCCTTCTTCGGACCGACGGCGAGCGAAATCGGCGGCGGCTTCCGGATCGTCGGCGGCACCCCCGACCAGCGCATCGACATTCAGGGCGCCTTCACGGGCAAGAAGACCCCTTAAAGCAGGAACGGCAATGCGGCATTCGCTGGCGGTTGCAATTGCTGCGACCGCAACCCTTTCGGCTGTCCCGCTTCGGGCAGAGCCGCTTGCCCCCGAGTGCCTTCAGGGCTGCACGGTCCGGCTGACGCCCGCGCAATTGCTGGTCCAGGCCGAACGCTTCGTTCTGGCCAAGGATTTTGAGACGGCCCGACCCATGGTCGCTGCGATATCGAACATTCAAGATTATGCCATGCAGACGCATTTTCTCGCCGGCTATATGGATGTGGAGACCGGCAACCTCGACGGTGCCATCGCGCATTTTCGTGCGGCCCTCGTCAAGCAGCCTAAAGCGACACGTGTCCGGCTGGAGCTTGCCCGCGCGATGATGCTGCGCGGCAAGGACGGCGGTGCCGATTACAACTACCGGCTTGCCGAACAGGACGACAGCCTGCCCCCCGAGATCCTCGCCACGGTGAAGGCCGCGCGCAATCTGCTCCGCGATCGCCGTCCCTGGCATCTGACGGCCGATTTCGGCATTGCGCCCGACACCAACATTACCGGCGGCACGAGTGCCGAGACGATCGACGTGACCTTCGGAAATCAGGTGCTGCCGTTCACGCTCCAGGGCAATTCGCGGCAACGATCGGGCATCGGCCAGACGGGTTCGGTCTCCGCAGGATACCGGTTCGCGCTCGGCACGAAGGCCGCGTTGCTGGTCGATGGCGATTTGCAGGGCGTGAATTACCAAGGCGAAAGCGTCGACGACTATACCGGGCAGCTCGCGGTCGGGCCGCAATACCGTTTCAGTGACGAAACGTCGGTCTCGCTTCAGGGCATTGCCACGCAACGCTATTACGGCGGCGCGCGTGCGGCGACGCAGTTCGGCGGGCGCGGACAGCTTCAGCATCTGCTCAGTCGCGGCCAGCGCGTTGGATTGACGCTCGACGGACGGCGCACGAATTCGGGCTTCTCGCCCGATTACGACGGCTGGTCGCTGGGCGTATACGGCAGTTACGAACGCATCGTCATGCACGCGTTCATTGCCAGCGCGAGCGTCTATGCGCGCACCGACCGGCTGCGTTCGCCGATTTATTCGAACCACGAAGTCGGCTTCAACCTCGGCATCGGCGGCGAGCTTGGGCACGGCGTCAACGCAGGAGTGTCGGGCGGAGTGGGACGCGCACTCTACGACGCGCCCATGCTGGCCTTCAGCAACGATCCGCGCCGCGACTGGCGCTACACGGCGCGCATCTATGCAGGGCTGCGTTCGGTGCGGGTGCTCGGCCTGTCACCCAGCATTACTTTGAATTACAGTCGCAACGCCTCGTCGATGGCGCTCTATCAGACGGACCGGAAGCGTTTCGCCTTCACGCTTGCCAAATATTTTTAACCCTTCGTCCTGAACCCGCAGATAATCCCGAACGCGAAGGCCGCGACGAGCGCGAGTTGAACATGACCGTCGGTGTCCGTCCATCCCACAAACTGGCTGCCGAAAGCGAACAGGGTGACAAACATCACCAGCGCCAGGGCTCCCATCGCGACTCTCCTGTATGGTCAGCGCACACATTGCGAAGCCGAGATCTTGGCAGGGAATGGTCAACAAACGATGAACTTGCCGGGCGGCGCGCGACCCGGCATAGGCAGCGCGCATGAAAACGCGCATTTTCGTCACGTTGAAACCCGGCGTCCTCGACCCACAGGGCCGGGCGATCCACCACGCACTCGAAGGACTGGGCTTTCACGGCGTGAACGACGTTCGTCAGGGAAAGCTGATCGAACTCGACCTGTCCGACGACGTAACTGACGCCGATGTCGAGGCGATGTGCACCAAGCTGCTCGCCAATACCGTCATCGAGAACTTTCGGATCGAACGTTGAGAAGCGCGGTCATCGTCTTTCCCGGATCGAACTGCGACCGCGACCTCGCCGTCGCGCTCCGCGACGTGACGGGGGAAGCGCCGGCAATGGTCTGGCACGGTGAAAGCGAATTGCCGCCGGGCCTGGACCTGATCGCGGTTCCGGGCGGGTTTTCGTATGGCGATTATCTGCGTTCCGGCGCGATGGCGGCGCGCTCGTCGATCATGCGGGCGGTCGTGGACGCGGCACATGCGGGACGAAATGTGCTGGGCGTGTGCAATGGATTTCAGGTTCTGACAGAGGCCGGGTTGCTGCCCGGTGCGCTGATGCGCAATGCGGGCATCCGCTTCGTCGGGCGCGACGTCGCGCTGACCGTCGCCAACAGCCAGACGGTGTACACCAGCCGCTATGACGCCGACGAGGCAATCACGGTCCCCGTCGCGCACCACGACGGCAATTATTTCGCCGACGATGAGACGCTCGACCGGCTCGAAGGCGAAGGCCGCGTCGCCTTTCGCTATGCAGAGCCCGTCAACGGCAGTGCGCGCGACATCGCGGGGATCGTCAACGATGCAGGCAATGTCCTCGGCCTGATGCCGCATCCCGAGCGTGTCGTCGAAGCGGCGCATGGCGGGACCGACGGTCGGCGGCTGTTCGAGGGCTTGCTGACAGCGCGCTAGTTGATGCAACGACCAAAGTCGCTATGTTGCAACAGTTGCAACGGAGGTTGTCATGGGCGTGATGTCGGTTCGTGAACTGAATGCCAATGTCTCGCGCGCCTTGTCGCAGGCGGAGAACGAGGACATCATGCTGACGCGCAACGGGAAGCCCTATCTCCGTATCACCCGTGACGGTGTCGACGATCGCGAGGCCCGGCGACAGGCGGCCATCGCAGAGCTTGACCGTCTGATGCACAAGGGCATCGATTTCGGCGGGCCGCTCAATTATGACGAGCGCACCGGGCGTTGATCTACGTCCTCGATACAAACATCCTCGTTTATGCCTTCGACAATCGAGATGCCGCAAAACAGCGCGTCGCCCGCCGTCTCTTCGACAACATGATCACGAGCGGGCAATCGCTTCCTCGGCAAGTATTGAGCGAATTGTTGGCGGGCGCACACCGCCGCAAACATATCCCTCTCGCCGACGCTCGTTCGCTCGTCGGTTCGCTTGAGGGCGTCATCAGCATATTGCCGACGCTCGCGCCTGTAACACTGACGGCGTCGTTATTGGCTGAACGATACAAGCTGCAATATTTCGACGCCCTGATTTGTCAGATTGCGATCGACCACGGCGCGTCAAGGCTCTTTTCCGAAGATATGCACGATGGCCTTTCGGTGGACTCCATGCGCATCACGAACCCGTTCACAGCGCTCAATAAAGCCGTCGTCGATGAAGCGACCGCCTAAATCGCCGCGCGAAACGGCGTAAACGCCGTGTCTTCGTCGAACACATCGACACCTTCGCGGCGTTTCAGGAACCCTACGACGGCATAGGTGACGGGGGTCAGAAGAACCTCCCACGCCACCTTCAGCGCCCAATTCGTCGCCAGCACTTGCAGCACGGTCGAGGTTTCCCACACGCCCAGAAATGCAAGCGGGTAAAAGATCAGGCTGTCGACGCCCTGACCGAACACGGTCGATCCGATCGTCCGCGACCACAGGTGCTTGCCCTGCGTCGCCACTTTCATCTTGGCCATGACGAAGGCGTTGACGAGTTCGCCCGCCCAGAACGCCGCAACCGAGGCCAGCACGATGCGCGGAACCTGCCCGAACACGCTGTCGTAAGCCCCCTGTCCCTCCCAGCCCGCCGCGGGCGGTAAGGAGACGACGACCCACGACATGAAGGCCATGAACAGGACCGCGACGAACCCTGCCCACACACAGCGACGCGCGCGGGCATATCCGTAAACCTCGGTCAGGACGTCGCCGATCAGGTACGAAAGCGGGAAGAACAATATGCCCGCGCCGAAGGTGAAGCCGAACACTTGTGCGGGCTTTGCCGCGCCGATGACGTTCGAAAGCAACAGGATCGCGACGAACGCGGCCATGATGAAGTCGTAATAGCGAAATCCGTCGCGCTTGACGTCGCTCGCCGCCATTGCGGCCGGTGCCCCCGTGTCCATGCTTGGACCCTAAAGCCGAATCGGGTTAGGGCACAAGCGACGCGCCCGTAGCTCAGATGGATAGAGCACGAGACTTCTAATCTTGAGGCCGCTGGTTCGACTCCAGCCGGGCGCGCCAATAGTCACTCCGGTGCTGCTGAGCTCGATCATGCGGTTCGGTACGGGCGTAGTCCGTCGGTGGTGATCGCGTCAGGCAATCGGTGCCGCGTCAGCGCAATGGCAGTCGCCCGTTGGGGATCTCTGCCGGCTTTATCGCGACGTGCCGCATCATTCGGAAATCTGCTAGGGTCGGGCTTCTGGCATCTGACCCGCCGATTGACGCTCCCGCCCTGTTTGACATACCGCATGGGCGAATGGACGATCGCAGCAGCACAAGCGTCGACGCGGATGAAGCGGACCCGCAGCCTTCGACGTCCGCCTGCTTCATCGCAGTGGGTGTCACGGGACATCGGCTGGGTCGACTCGAAACCGATGCCATCGCGGACATTTCGGCGCGTACGGGCGCAGTCTTGCGTGCGATCATGGCAGCGGCACCCAGCGACACTGCACCTTCGGCTTTTCGCCTGGTCACCGGGCTCGCCGACGGCGCGGACAGCATTGTCGCCGACGGCGCACTTGCACTCGGCTGGACGCTCGACGTGGTGCTGGCGTTCGCACGCGACAACTTTGCTCGCGACTTTGCCGAGGGGGAGGCGCGTGACGCACATGAAAAGCGGCTTGCCAATGCCGGAGCTGTATTCGAACTTCCGGGCATTCGCGACGAAGGCGGCAGCGGTGCCGCTTTCGAACGCGTGGGGCGCACGGTTCTTGCCCAGTCCGATCTTCTGATTGCGGTGTGGGACAATGAACCGGCGCGCGGGCGCGGCGGGGCGGCTCAGATTGCGGCCGAAGCCGTGCTCCAGAACATTCCTGTCATTTTGGTTCAACCCGCCATTGCAACGGTCCCGGTGCTGCTCTGGGATGGGCTGGTCGAACATGACCTCGGGGTGCAGACCGTGGAGACCGTACCGCGCAGCGGGCTCGATCAGTTGCCTGCGCTGGTCAATAGCCTTGCCGGCCCGCCAACCGACCCGAGTGAGCTTGCCCGTTTCGACAGCTTTGCCAGCGAGCGCAAACGCCGGCGCAGCATTGCTTTTGCCTATCCGCTGCTGATCAACGTCATGGGGGCTCGTATGCGTGGGGACCGCGCGGTTGCAGCATCCGCCCCGGTCGCGCTCCTGCCACCGGCCTTTGCCGCACCGGTGCGCGAATTGCTGGCCGCGGGCTATGCGCGCGCCGATTCTGCGGGGTCCCATTTCGCGCGCCTGTTCCGGTCTGGTTACGTCACCAATTTCAGCCTGGCCGCGCTCGCGGTGGTTCTCTCGCTTGCGGGCCTAGCGCTGCCTTTTGTATTGAAGCCGGTGCTTCTGGTCGCCGAAGTCACCGTA
>JANMKS010000053.1:0-14248 GCA_031372155.1 Sphingomonas sp. | reverse complement strand
CTATGTCCGCCGCAACCACAATCTGCTGATCGGCGAGGCGACTGCGGAGCGCATAAAGAAGGAAGTTGGCATCGCCAAGCCGCCCGTCGACGGCGTAGGCAAGACGATCCACATCAAGGGCCGCGACCTGGTGAACGGGGTTCCCAAGGAAATCACGATCAACCAGGCTCAGATCGCGGAGGCTTTGTCCGAACCGGTCGGGACGATCGTGGAAGGCGTTCGCATCGCACTCGAGAATACGGCGCCCGAACTTGCTGCCGACATCGTCGATCAGGGGATTGTCCTGACGGGCGGGGGCGCGTTGTTGCAGGGTCTGGACGAGGTGTTGCGCGACGAAACCGGGCTTCCCGTCACAGTCGCCGACGATCCGCTGACGTGCGTTGCTCTTGGCACCGGCCGCGCGCTGGAAGACCCGATCTTCCGCGGCGTCCTGCAAACCGCCTAAACGGAGTAAGCGGGCATGGCGCCGCCGTCCCGCGCGCGCCAGGGCTTTTCCAGGCGGGCGCAATACAGCCTTTTCGCCAGTTACGTGATCGCCGTCGTCGGAATTTTGATCGGACTGTTGCTCGTCGTCACGGCGCGTTTCGACCCGCGGGGTCACGCGGCGGTTCAGGGGCTGCTCGCCGACCTGACTGCGCCGATAACCGAGGGCGGCCGAAGCCTTGTCAGGACATTCGCATCGGGATTTGACGGGATTGCGGCCTATATCGATGCCGGAACGAAGAATCGTGCGATGGAAGTCGAGCTCCGGCACAACCGGTCCGCGCTGATCGAAGCGCAAGCGATCAGGCGCGAGAATTATCGCTTGTCGCGGCTTTCGCGGCTCGTCGAACGAACGCCCGACACGCTTATTTCTGCACGGCTGGTTTCTTCGACTGGGGGCAGCGCGCGACGTTATGCCACGCTGTCCGCTGGATCGGCACAGGGCGTGCAGAACGGCCAGCCGGTGCGAACATCCGAAGGGCTGGTCGGCCGAATAGTCGCGGTCGGTCGTGTGACCGCTCGCGTGTTGCTGATTACCGATGGTGGCGCGGTCGTGCCCGTCCGGCGCCTTTCCGACGGCCAGCCCGCGCTGGCCACCGGACGGGGCGACGGTGGCCTCGATATTCGCGCGCTTCAGGCGGGAAGCAATCCGTTCAGGGCAGGCGATCTGTTCGTGACCTCTGGCGCCGGGGGCGTTTATCCGCCTGATGTGCCGGTCGCGGTCGCCAAAATTGAACAGCGTGACGCGACCGTAGCCCGTCCGCTCGCCGATCCCGCACGGCTCGACTTCGCCGTCGTCCTGCCACCCTTCATCGCGCCCGATCCGACGCTGCCGCCCGAACCGGCGGGCCCCTGATGGCATTGCGTGGCCGCCGCAATCGCTTCGACGCACCGCCGAGCGATTTCGAACAGCAGCTTATCCCCGTGGCGTCGGTGGTAATTGCCTCGCTGGCACCGTTGCTACCCGTGATCGCGACGACGCCGTTGATGCCGCCATTCGGGTTCATCATGTTGTTGAGCTGGCGATTGTTGAGAAACGACTTGTGGCCGGTCTGGGCGGCGCTTCCGCTGGGTGCATTCGACGACCTGTTCAGCGGCGCGCCATTGGGTTCGGCGATGGCGCTCTGGGCAATCGCGTTCCTGGCGATCGACCTTATCGACCGCCGCTTCGTGTGGCGTGATCAATGGCAGGACTGGGGCATTGCCTCGGCTTTGATCGCCGCGTATCTGGTTGGAGCATTGTTGCTCGTCCGCCTGACCGGCGGCGGCGCGCCGATCACTCTCCTGCTTCCCCAGATTGCCTTGTCCGCTCTCACCTTTCCATTGCTTGCGCGCCTCGCCGCCGTTCTCGATCGCTGGCGGTTCGGACGGTGAAATGGCCCCGCCTGGTATTCGACCGACGAAGCGTGAATGCGGCGCAGGCCCAGTTCGCCTTTACCCGGCGCAGTTTCGTGCTGGGCGGTGCGCAGCTTTCGATCGGGGCGTTGCTCGCGGCGCGAATGACCTATCTCTCGATTTTCGAGAACGAGCGCTATGCGCTGCTCGCCGAGAGCAATCGCGTGAACCTGTCTCTCATTCCGCCGCGCCGTGGGTGGATCGTGGATCGCAAGGGACAACCGCTTGCGCTCAACCGTACCGTATTTCGTGTCGACATCATTCCCGACCGGATGAAGAACGGGCCGGTCACGCTTGACGCACTCACGAAGATATTGAAGCTCACCCCCGACGAGCGCGACCGTATCAACCGCGACATTGACAAGGCGGCAGGGTTCCAGCCCGTCCAGATCGCCGAAAACCTCGACTGGGAACGCTATGCTGCCGTCAGCATTCGCGCGCCCGACCTGCCCGGGGTGGTGCCCGCGCAGGGCTTTGCACGGTACTATCCCGAAGGTGCGGCGGTCGGGCATTTGCTGGGGTACGTCGGCGCTGCCTCTGCGAAGGATTACGAGCGGACAAAGGATCCGCTTTACATCACGCCCGGATTCAAGATCGGCAAGGACGGGATCGAGCGGATAATGGAGCCGGTGCTGCGCGGCACACCGGGCGCCCGGCGTAGCGAGGTCACGGCGCGCGGCAAACTCGTCCGCGACCTTGCCACGCGCCCAGACGTGACGGGAAGCACGCTTCACCTGACGATCGACGCCGGGCTCCAGGCGTATGCCGCGCGCCGGATGGGCACGAACAGCGGAGCGCTTACGGTCATCGACGTTGCCACCGGAGAAGTGCTCGCGCTGGTGTCGATGCCGTCGTTCGATCCCAACAGCTTTTCCGACGGAATCGGTCGCCTCGAATATGCCTCGCTCGTGAGTGACGATCACTTGCCACTGCGCAACAAGGTATTGCAGGGTCTCTACCCACCCGGATCGACGGTCAAACCGATGAATGCGCTCGCGTTGCTGGCGGCAGGAGTCGATCCCAAAGCGACAGTCGGTTGCAGCGGTGCCTACCGGGTCGGGTCGGGCGTTTTTCACTGCTGGAAGCGCGGCGGACACGGCGCGATCGACATGCACCGGGCGGTCGAACAAAGCTGCGACGTGTATTTCTATCGCATGGCCCAAACCGTGGGCTATGATCGCATCGCCCAGACCGCGCGTTCGCTGGGTCTGGGACAAAAGTTCGAATTGCCGTTTGAATCACAAAGCTTCGGGACTGTACCCGATGCAGCGTGGAAAATGCGGAAATACAAGACCGCGTGGACCATTCCCGACACCATCAACGCGTCAATCGGTCAGGGTTATCTGCTCGCCAGTCCCTTTCAATTGGCGGTCATGGCTGCGCGCATTGCGTCAGGCCGCGCCTTGGTACCAACGATCCTGAAGCGACCCCACGTGCCGCCGGCCCCCGCGCTCGACGTCACACCCGAACACCTCGCGTTCGTCCACGATGCCATGAGCGCAGTGGTCAACCGTAACGGGACGGCGGCCGCCGCACGGCTGCAGATTCCCGGCATCGAACTCGGCGGCAAGACGGGAACCGCGCAGGTGCGGCGGATCACGACTGCGGAAAGAGCACGCGGCGTACTCAACAACGCCTCCCTTCCCTTCAAACTGCGCGATCATGCGCTGTTTGTCTGCTTCGCGCCTGTCGCCAATCCGCGCTATGCTGCGGGGATCGTGCTCGAGCACAACGCGCATTTGATCCGCAACCTCGACACGCCGATGATCGCGCGCGACGTGCTCACCTACCTTTTCGACCCTGACCTCGCCATGAAATCGTTGTTACAGGTCGAGCCGACCTGGGGTGGCGACCTTGCGACCCGGATGGCGGCGAAGGCTGAGGGCTGGCGCACACCCGCAGTTGCGCCGACCGGAAGCAGTCCTGCCGCGGTCGCGGAAACCGGCGCCGACGTTCCGGACACAGAGCAGTGAGCTTCGTCCCGGCGCCGATCGCGCAGATCAACTGGCGTATCCTTTTCCTCGTCATGGCCATCGGCGGATTCGGACTCGTTGTGCTTTATTCTGCGGCCGGGGGAAGCGTCACGCCGTGGGCGATGTCGCAGGGCGTGAAGTTCGTCGTCTTCCTGGGCATGGCGCTCGTCCTGTCGCGCATTCCCGAACCGATGTGGAAGGCGGCCGCCTTTCCACTTTATGGCGTCCTGCTCGCGATGCTCATCGCCGTCGAGTTGCTTGGCGCGGTCAGCGGCGGCTCTCAGCGGTGGCTCGACCTTGGCATAATCCGGCTCCAACCCTCCGAACTGATGAAGCTTGCCATCGTACTCGCCGTCGCGCGCTTCTATGACCTGCTTCCTTCGGGCGAAATCCGAAGCTTCAACGCGCTATGGCCCGCCGCGGTGATGATCGGCTTGCCGGTACTGCTCGTCCTTGTTCAACCCGATCTGGGAACCGCGACGATGATTGCGGCGGGCGGTATCGTCGTCGTTTTCCTGGCCGGTGTCCCGGTCCGGCTGTTCGTCGGAGCTGGTGCATTGGTCGCGGCCGCGCTGCCGATCGCATATTCGCAAATGCACGATTATCAGCAAAAGCGGGTTCTGATCTTCCTCGACCCGGAAAGCGACCCGTTAGGCGCGGGCTATCACATAACGCAGTCGAAAATCGCAATCGGGTCGGGCGGCATTTTCGGCAAGGGTTTTTTAAACGGAACGCAGAGCCACCTCGACTACCTCCCCGAAGGACATACCGATTTCGTGTTCGCGACCATGGCGGAAGTATGGGGCCTGGTCGGCGGCATCGCGATCATTGTCGGGTTTGTGCTCCTCGCGCGCTGGGGGATGCGCGTATCAGCGCGGGCGCCCACGCGTTTCGGACGCCTGACCTCCGCAGGCCTGATCACGACGATATTCTTTTACGTGGCCATCAACCTGATGATGGTCATGGGCCTGGCCCCCGTAGTCGGTATCCCGCTCCCGCTCGTCAGCTTCGGTGGCACTGCCATGCTGACGGTCATGATCTGCCTCGGCATATTGATGAGCATCGAGCGCGACGGCAAGCGCCGCAGAACGGGCTTCGATTAGCGGGCCTTGCGCGCATTGGTCGCTGATGCTAACCGCGCGCCTCCCGACAGGTGCGGACGCATAGCTCAGTTGGTAGAGCAGCTGACTCTTAATCAGCGGGTCCTTGGTTCGAGCCCAAGTGCGTCCACCAAAATACCTTTAAATTGAGTAGATTCACGAAGCGGGGCGCTTACATTGCAGCCTACGGCTTCCTATGATGCTGCCGCCACCTATATGCCGATGCGCATTCGGGAACCTTTCCCCCACATCGAGCGCATAGTTTTGCTCTGATAAACTGCGTTGGCGACGATCACGCCGCCACAAATCCCGCGGGCATAGCTGCTGTCGCAGAACGGCTCGCGGCTGCCTGCACAGCGTCGCGCTGCATCCGGCCGGCTCGTCGCCGATCAGGAGTGCGCCGCGGATCGCGCAGCGACGATTTTCGCACACGTCGAGCAGGTTGACTGTCGGGGCCTCTCCTCGCCGCCACCGTCCTTGCGGTAGTAGCGGATGGCACCCGATGGGCAGGCGTGCGCGACGCCGACGAGCGTCTCGCTGTCGGCTTCGTCGGGGAAGATCCACTCGCCCGGCGAGCTGGCCTTGAGCACGTCGGGCGCGCCCGTCACGCAGAAGCGGACGTTGATGCAGCGTTGGCCGTCGAACTCTGGTGTTCGCCAAATGCGCGGTCAATCTTCGCGATCATCTCGCATATGCTGCATACAGATCGTTATTGACACTCTGTATATTAGTGTGTCGATGGCGTCGACGAAATATCGAAAGGTCTGCAATGGAACCCGTTTTCAAGGGCAAGCGCGCACTGGTGACGGGCGGCAGCCGCGGCATTGGTTTTGCGATTTGCAAGGCACTGGTTGATGGTGGAGCGAAGATTGCAACCTGTGCACGCGGCCAGGAAACGCTTGATGCCACGCTGTCGGTGCTCGGATCCAATGCCACCGGTCTGGCGTTCGATGTCCGCGACGAAGCTGCCTTTGCCGAGTGGATAGATTCGTCCGCCTCTGCGATGGGAGGTGTGGATATTGTCGTCAGCAACGTGTCGACCCGGGTCGACCCGGCGAGTGCGACCTGGTGGCCCGATTCGTTCGACGCTGATTTGATGCAGCATGTGCGTTTCAAGCAATACGCAGTGCCGCACCTGGCGCAGGGCAACGACCCTGCGATGATCTTTGTCGCTTCGATAGCTTCGATCATGACGACGCTGCCGCCGTATGAAGAAGCCTATGGTGCGATGAAAGCGGGGCTCGTCAATCTGGTCGGTCAATGGGCGGCGATGCTTGGCCCCAAGGGAATTCGCGTCAATGCCGTGTCGCCTGGTCCCATTGATTTCGAAGGCGGCTGGTGGGACATGATCAGAACCAAAAGCCCCGAGAGCTATGCGCGTGCGGGAAAAATGTCGGCACTTGGCCGGTTCGGACGCCCCGAAGAAGTTGCCGCAGCGGTCGCGTTTCTTGCGAGCCCCGCCGCGTCGTTCATCACAGGGGCAAACCTGCGGATCGACGGAGGATTGGTGAAAACGACGAATTTCTAGGGCTTGGAAACCGCCTTATCGTGGTGCATTTCGAGGCCCATTGTCGTGCGTCGCTGGAACCCGCGCCAATAGCCCGATTCCTTGTCGGATGCTGCGCGCGCGCCGACAATTTCGCCGAAGCCCGTCCGCCAGCTCGCATCGTCGCCATTAATTGTGGGTACGTCGAGGTAAGCGGCCTTTGCCCGGTCGCCCTTCAGATTGAGATCGAGAAACGCCGTTATGAAGTGTTGGTTGATGGCATTGATGCGCTCCGTCCGCCAGACTGGGTCGGCGAAATACTCGTGCGCCGTAAAGTCGCCTAGCGTTTCGGCAGGCGGAGGATTGCCGCCGACATTGTGCATCGCATGCTTGAAGACGAGCAACCGCCGGTCGCTTGCGGTCAGCTGGCTGTAGATCCACGAAACGCCGTTCTTGTAATCGACGATGTCATCGGCACTGCCGTCGATGACGAGCAAGGGTTTGGTCAGGCGTGCAAGCGAGGGGGACGTCCAGACGCGGCTGGTGGGCTGGCCGCCCCAAGGCGCCATTGCCACCACGGCCTTGATCCGCGCGGTGACGGCGCCGCCGCTGGATTGACTGGCAAGAATGGCCGCACGCGCCTCTGGCGGCATTTGTTTGAACACACCGCTGTCGAGATCATAGTCGGCGCCCGATGTCGCCAGCGCCCCGTAACCGCCCATCGAATACCCAATCAGACCAATCCTGTCGGCGTCGATCAGTTTGCCCAGCGGGTCGCCAGGTTTCGCCGCAAGTGCGGCGAAATAGGCGATCACATCGCGCTGATCCTGTGCTCGATTGATAAGGACATTGCCGAACGACAGGGCAAAACCCACCGCGTTGGTAAAGGACGCGTCGTTGTGATCGATGGCGACGACAATATAGCCTTTGGTTGCCAGATTTTCGGTTAGCCACGTCTGAAAACTGTCCCAGCCACTGTAACCGTGCGACACAATGACAAGTGGCATCCGTTCTCCCGGTGCCGCCGGCGCGTCCTCAACCGCGAGACTGGGAATGGAGAATGTCGCGCCGCCACCGCCAAGTTTGGGGAGCGTATGCGTGAAGGTAGTGGGCGTGGTTCCCGCTTTGGGTGATGCAGGATACCAGGCGCGCACGGCAATCGCGCGGGCACCTCTTGTTGCGCCTTGCGGGGTCAGGGTGATGTGATCGACGGCATTCACCATCATCCGCCGGGTGCCGATGCTGTGCGGGCCAAGCGGTGCAAGCGCAGGCGCATCGACCGGTGGCACGGCATAAGCTTTCGCTTCTTTTGCTTGTGTCGACACGGGGGTGGTGAATGCGAGCAGAGCCGCGGTAAAAACGAGAGTTGTTTTCATGCAAATAGGCTGCGCTTTATTCAATAGGTCGTCAATATTGCCATGAGTATCGCAGAGCTTGGTTGAGCCTCGCGGCTGCTTCGCATAGTCAGCATATCCAATGACGACATCGCCCGCCCGCCGACGCCTGACCCCCGAATTGCGGCGCGAGATGATCCTCGATGAAGCCGCGCGGCTTATCCTTGACGAGGGCGTATCGGGTGTCAGCATGGAACGGCTGGGACGTGAAGCAGCGATTTCCAAGGGCTTGGTCTACGCCTATTTTCCCAGTCGCAACGACTTGCTCAGCGCGCTTTTGTTGCGCGAACATCGCCGGTTTCAGACGAAAGCGCGCGACTTGCTGGCGCACGCAACAAGTTTTGAAGAGATTGTGCGCGCCACAACGACGGCATGGCTCGACCATATTGTCGAACATGGTTCATTGATCGAGCGGCTGACCAATGAACCCGAAATCGCAAAAATCATCGACGATGTCGATGCACACGACCGGCAGTTCACCGCGCGCCATTTCGGTTTGGAGATTGCGCATCGTTATGGCCTCACACTCGATCAGTCGGTGATATTGGCCGATTTGCTTATGGGTCTGACGGGCGCAGCTGGAAACCATGTTCACCGCACCGGCTCCGACCGGGACGACATCCGCGATCTTGTCGTCAACATGATCTTCGCAACACTTGCGAGCTTTGCCCAGGATGCGCCGAACCGCGCGCGTTAGCGCACGCGGTTCAACCACAGCCACGCATCGTGCAGCAGCGTTATCGACATCACAATACGCGTGCAATTCCCTCTTGACGATTCGTCCAGTAAGCGACACTGTTGACGAAATCTATAATAGTGTTCCGGGGAGGAATTCGATGTTCAAACCAGTTCTCGTGCGCATGGTGAGCAGTGCCGCTTTTGCAGCGCTGGTCGTACCGGCGCTTGCCGCAGCCCAGCAGGCAACCCCCGAGGACGGCATCGCCGAGATCATCGTGACCGCACAAAAGCGCAGCGAGAGAATTCAGAGCGTTCCGATCGCGATTACCGCTTTCACGAGCGAAACGCTTGCGCGCCAACATCTCGACAGCGCCCTCGATTTACAGTTGCTCACGCCCAACCTTTTGGTGGTCGGCAATGATCGCCCCACGATCCGCGGCGTCGGCAACAATGCGATTTCGCCCACGGCCGATAATGGCACCGGCGTGCTTTTCAATTTTTCGCCAATTGGCTTGCGCCCGCAGGACGAGTTTTTTGATGTCGAGCGCATTGAAGTGCTGCGGGGACCGCAGGGGACGCTTTATGGCCGAAACACAACGGGCGGCACGATCAACCTGATCACGCGCAAGCCAAGCGACAAATTCGAAGGCTATGTCACCGCGCAATACGGCAATTTCAATACAGTGCGTGTGCAGGGAGCGATCAACCTGCCCATCGACCCGGCAATCGAACTTCGGGTTGCAGGCTTTTATCTGAAGCGTGATGGCTACACACAGAATCTGGCCACCGGGCGCGGGATCGACGGGCGTGACCAATATTCGTGGCGGGCCTCGCTACGCCTGAACCTCGACGAAAACACAAAAATCGATATTGTTTTTAATCGTTCGAAGGAAAACAGTTCCCGTTCGCGTGAGAACAAGCGGCTTTGCAAGGCGACACCGGTGCTCGGCTGCTCGCCGTTCGAACTGGGCTTCGATTCGCCCGACGTGAGCGGCGTCGTATTCCAGCGATTGCTGGCACCGTTTCAGGGGACGTTGGTGCCGGTGGGGTTCAACATCTATGCGGGGGCTACAAACCCGACTGACCTCCGCCAGGTTTCGACCGACACCGATTCAACCTTTGTCGGTGAACAGAACACGTTAACGGCGGAAATCAGTCATCAGGCGGGTGACGTCAACCTGATCGGCCTGTTCGGCTTCACGAGTGGCAGTTCGGAAGCGAACACCGATTATGACAATGCCGTTCTGCCGTTCCGCTTTCTGGTGCCGGTCACCTATAATGCGGCGCGCAACCGGCGGGTCACGACCAACCAACTGATCGCGACCGACAGCTTCCTTGCCAGTGGCCGAACCTATTATGGCGAAGTCCGTGCCGTTTCGAGCTTTGCAGGACCATTCAATTTTACGCTTGGGGCAAACCTGTTCGACACCCAGGGCAGCGCGACGTTCCAGATTTATCATCCGGCAATCGAGCTTTTTGCCGCCAACATACTGCGGCTGCCGCCCGAAGCGCAGTTCTTCAATGCGGAGACACCCGACGCGCGGACCAAATCCTTCGCAGTCTTCGGCGAGGGATACTACAACTTCTCGCCAGACACCAAGTTGACCGTCGGTTTGCGTTACACAAAGGATCGCAAGTCGATCCAGACGCGGACGATATTTCTTTCTGCACCGCCGCCCTATACGGTTGGATCGGGCAGCTATGAAGCAGTGACTGGGCGGGTTGTGCTCGATCATAAGCTGACACCCGACAATTTGCTCTATGCGTCCTATTCGCGCGGTTTCAAGGGCGGCGGGCTGAACGTCGGCAATGCCGTTTCCCCGACTTTTGCGCCGGAGTTTATTAATGCCTATGAAATCGGATCGAAGAACAGTTTCCTGTCGAACACGCTGCAGGCGAACTTTTCGGCTTTTTATTATGATTACAAGAATCTGCAGCTGGGGCAGCGATTGGGCACGTCGGTGATCACGGTCAACGGCAATGCCAAGGTCTGGGGCCTCGAGAGCGAATTCCAGTGGGCACCGGTGCGCGGACTGTTGCTCAATGCCAACGCTTCCTATCTCCATACAAGCATCGGGAATTTGTTGACGATCGACCCCGCCAACCCCGCGCAATGGGCCCCCGCAGCAGGCGCACCGACGCGGACGCCGACGGTGGCGATCGACTTGAATGGCAAGGAACTGCCCTACGCGCCGCATTTCAAATTCTCGCTAGGCGCACAATACACGGTGCCGCTGGGCGAAAGCGGCTGGTCGGCAACACTGCGCGGCGATTATAGCCGCCAGAGCTCATACTTCGCGCGCGAGTTTAATACGACCAATGACCGGATCGCAGCGTGGAGCGTCGCAAACGCGTTTCTGCGCTTTTCCAACCGGCCCGACACAATCACCATCGAGGCATTCATCAAAAATATTGGCGACAGCGACAACATTACCAACTCGATTATCGAAAGCGATCTGGTCGGCAGCTATCGCAATGCGCGCATTCTCGACCCGAAAACCTATGGTGTGACGACGACGTTCAAGTTCTGAGCAAATCCCGGTTTCGGTCGGTGACGAGATCGGGAGCGGCCAAGCTGGCATAGGCCAGCGGATGCGGCGCGGCGGGCACGTCGAACACCACGAAGCGGTTGCCATCGGGATCGGTGCCCGCGCTGGCTGCGAAGCCCGCGACAATGGTTTCGGTGAGCGCAATGCCCGTCGCAGCGATCCGCGCGCGTTCGGCGGCAAGGTCAGCACATCCGAACCCAACATGCGCGTAACCCGGCGCACGCGCGCTGCGTGGTGCTTGCGGCAGCGTCGGCGGATTATGATATTGCCACATCTCGAAAGTTAGATTGTCCGCCATGATCCAGCTCGCGCTGACATCGACGTCTTTCAGGCCCGTGACGGTTTCGAACAGCACGTTGGCGTAGCGCCCCCGATTGTGCGGCGCACGACCAATAAGGCGGGCATAGAAATCAGCGAGACGCGGCAGATCGGGCGAGGCGAGAGCGACATGCGCAAGCCACGGCATTGCCGTCGGGTCGGCGTCGGGTACGCCCTCAACCTCTATGACATTGTTTTCCGCGTCGGTGCCGTAGGCATAGATCACGCCTGTACCCAGTGCAGCCGGGGGACCGTTGAATGCGATGCCGGCGGTATCCATCCGTGACCAAAGCGCATTGCCGTCCGCCATCTGGATACAGAAATGGGTGATGCCCGTGTCGCAGACGCGGCGCTTCCGCTCGACCGCACCAACGGGATAGTCTGTGCCAATGATTGCAACGAACCCGTTGGGGCCAGCCAGCCAACTCGTCCCAGCTTTGCTGAACACAAGTGCCAAGCCCATCGCGTTGCCATAAAGCGTGGCCATTCCGAGCGGATCGTTCGCATTGATTGCAATGTGGTGAATGGAGAGCGTCACGTCAGCGAACGCAGACACCGCCATCGACGGGAATGATAGCGCCGGTGACGAAGCTCGCACCGGGACCCGCCAGAAAGCCAACCATCGCGGCGACTTCGCCGGGTTCGCCGTAGCGGCCCATCGGCAGGCGTTCGCGAAAGGCGCGGGCAAAGGCTTCGGGATCGTCGGGCATTCTTAGCCGCGCCAGGCTGTCCATCATGTCGGTCTGGGTCGGTGCGGGGCAGACGGCGTTGATGCGCACCCCCTGGGCAGCATATTCGGCCGCCGCTGTCTTTGTCATACCGACAACGGCATGTTTGCTTGCTGTGTAGCCAAAGACGTTGCTGCCGCCGCCCAGTCCCGAGATCGACGAGATATTGATGATCGACCCCTGCGTCTCAAGCAACGTCGGTAGCGTGTATTTCATACCCAGAAAGACACCGCGCGCGTTGACCGCCATTACGGCATCGAATGTGTCGTCGGGATAGTCGATCAATGGCCCGACAAATCCGGAAATCCCGGCATTGTTGACCAGCGTGTCGATGGCTCCGAAAGCATCGACAGTTGCCGCGACAACAGATCGCCAGTGCTCGGCACGCGTGACATCGCCGGTAACGCACAGGCATCGACGACCATGCGCCGCGACAATCGCTGTTACATCGTCGGTCGACGTTCCGGCCAAATCCATGACGGCGATGTCAGCACCCAGCATCGCCAGATGTCCGGCAATCGCATAGCCAATGCCCTGTGTTCCACCCGTGACGAGCGCGACTTTTCCTGCAAGCGGCATGACTATCATAGCTGTTCATGACAGTTTATTTGGTAAAACGTCAATTGAAAAAATGCGCGTTGGCAGGCTGGGGCAGATCGCCTAATCCCGCCATCGGGGCTGGTGACCGGCCGTATCGAAAGTGATCCATACCCGTGTCCACACACAAGCATCGCCGCCGGCTGCCTCCCGAAGAGCGCCGCGCTACCATCCTCGATGTTGCTGCTGACATTGTTGCGCGCGAGGGCGTTTCTGCAGCCAGTGTTGACCGGCTGAGCGCCGAGGTCGGTGTCTCGAAAGCCCTGATTTACTCCTATTTCTCGAACCGTAACACGCTGCTGGGCGAACTCCTGCTTCGCGAATATCCGGCCTTTAAGGAAACAGAAACCTTGCCCGTCGATGCGCAATCGAGCTTCGAAGATGTCGTTCGGCGCACCACACACGACTATCTCGATCATGTCGCCGAAAAGGGGATACTGCTCCAGCGATTGCTTGCTGAACCGGGCATCGTCGCCACGATCACCACCAAGCACCAGATGGGACGCGAGGTGACGGCGCGTTATTTCGCCGAATTGATGGTCGCAGGGCATGATTTGCCGATCGCACGGGCAACAGTGGTGGCCGACATTCTGATGGGCGTCACGCGCGCCGCAGGAAACCTGCTGTTCCGGTCTGAGATCGACCGTCATCAGCTTGCCGAACTCGTCGTTCGGATCATCCTGACCGCAGCGCGTTCAGCGGACAGCGACTATGCCACGCATGCACGCCGCTCGATAAACGTCTGAAACCGCCGGTGCCGCGATGCGGTCAGAGGATAGCCCCACAGCAGGCCAATTGACGTCGTCAGGACAATCGCCGGAAAGGCACAATAAAGCACGCGCAACCAGAAAATCTGGTCAGGGCCATTCCCGCCCGCGGCATGAAACCCCGCAAGCGCCAGCAGATTAAGTGATAGGCCTTGGCCGAGAGCCTGACCGAGCTTCGCGATCATCGCGGCAACTGAAAATAACAACCCCTGACGCCGTTCGCGGCTCATTACCGTATCCACGTCGGCGGTGTCGGCATACATTGACGATGGGAGCAGTTCGAGTGCGCCGAAGCAAAATCCCTTTGCCACAAACAGAATCGTGAACAACGTCGCCTGTCCGTAATGAAGAAAGAAGATCGCGATGCTGGTCGCCGCAACAATCACAAACGCGACGGCGAGCGCGCGGTGTTTGCCAATGCGGTTGCCCAGCCAAACCCAGAAAGGGACAGCCACGAATCCACATAGGAAATAATAGACATAGATCAGTCCGACATTGGTCAACCCGATCACGTCGCGCGCGAAAAACAGGGTAATCGTGATCCGGAAGGTTTCGGCAGCATAGCCGATCAGCATGATAATGCTGAGGCGCTTGAACGGACCGTTGCGCCACATTTGTTTGAGGCTTCTGCGAATGTCTAGGTGTTCGGCCTCAGTCAGCTGGCGTGGTTCGGGAACGCCGAAAAACAGCAGTGCTCCAAACAGCGGTAGCGCAACGAGCATCAGGATGCCGAGCGCATGGAGCACATCCGCCGAAGTCGCACCCGTCCGCGACTGCACC
>JANMKS010000041.1:0-4680 GCA_031372155.1 Sphingomonas sp. | reverse complement strand
TTCTGGACGTCCGGGTCGGCGCACATCTTGACGAAACGCTCGCGCCGCTTGTCGCTCGAATACCAGAAATACTGCATGATGCCGAGAATCAGGAACACCCGGCCATGCGCGCGCATAAATTGTTTACGGGCCTGGCGAAGTGCGGCCGGTTTGCCGGTGGTCAGGAACGTGTCGACCGCGCTTGCCGCCAGTCGTCCACATTCCATGGCATAGTAGATGCCTTCACCGGACGCAGGGGCGACAACCCCGGCGGCGTCGCCGCAAACGAGGAGGTCGCGGCCATTGTCCCAGCGCTTCAGCGGTTTCAACGGGATCGGTGCGCCCTCGACGCGGATTGTCTCGCAATCGGCAAGCCCCGTTGCCTCGCGTAGCGCCCTGGTCGCGGGCCGCAGCGCAAAACCCTTCTGCGCGCTGCCCAGCCCGACGCTTGCCGTATCCCCGTGGGGAAATATCCATGCGTAGAAGTCTGGCGAAAACTGCCCTTGATAGAAGACATCGCAGCGTTCGCGGTCGAAGCCTGTTTCCGGCGTCTTGATGACCTCATGATAGGCGAACACGCAGGGCACGCGATCCGCGCCCTTCAGGTGCGCGCGCGCGACCCCGGATCGCGCGCCGTCGGCACCGATGACCGATTTTGCCCGCACGTGCATCATGTCTCCCGAGCGACTGTCGCGATAGGCGACGAGAGCGGTCCCGTCATTGTCCCGCTCGATTTTTTCGAACGTACCCGTACGCCGTTCTGCTCCGGCGAGCGCTGCTCGCGCGCGCAGCCATTCGTCGAAATGCTCGCGGTCGACCATGCCGACGAAGCCGTCATCGCCGACCGGCATGTCGACGGTCTTTGCCGAAGGGGCGATCATTCGTGCACAGCGCGCCTTGCCGACAATCATCGCGTCGGGGATGTCGAAGTCCTGGATTGCGCGCGGCGGAATTGCCCCACCGCAAGGTTTGATGCGGCCGGCGCGATCAATCAGTAATACCGACCTGCCCGCGCGGGCCAGTTGGGTGGCGGCCGTTGCTCCCGACGGACCTCCCCCGATTACGACAGCATCATATTGCACGATCCGTGTCATACCGCCTCCATTGTTCGAAAGGATCGAGTGTCGCGTCCTGCGACTGCACGAAGCGCAATTATTGCTGCCAACAGGAACAGCACCGCCTCAGCCATAAAGATCGCACCGAACGCCTGACCGTCGGTCGCGGTGACGCGTCGGCCCAAATCGACACCGACTGCTCCCATCAACCCGCCTAGGCCGAAAGCCACGGCCTGCGCCGCACCCCAGACGCCCATGCGAACGCCTTCACGTGCCTTTCCCCCTTGTCCCGCGAGCGCCATCATGGCGGCGATGGCGGACACCGCGAAAACACCGTTGCAGAATCCGAGGAGCATCACGTTTGCACGGATCGGCCAGACGGGGGCCGCCCTCGCGGCGAGCGCAAGCCCCGCCAGCGCGAGCGCTGAACCGACGCACCCTGCAATCGTCCAGGTCCGCAGCCCTGCCGCTGATTTCGCGCCGAAGGCGTTCGCGCCCACCCCGACCAGTATCATTCCGGCAAGCACGCCGACGTGCTGCACCCCCGACAATTGCGTCGATTGACCGGGCGTCATCGCGAACAACAGGCCGGCAAACGGTTCGAGAATCATGTCCTGCATCGAATAGGCGAGCATCGAAACGAATACGAAAACCGTGAAGATGCGCGCCTCGCGGTCCGTCGCCATCTCGGCAATTGCTTGGCGGAAGTTTGCCGGCGCAATGGCGGACTCCGGCGCAACCGAGCGCTCCAGCCTGAAAAGTGCAACGGAACAAATCGCAAACGCCACGCCCGAAATTGCGCCGACGACCAGGAAAAGCCGCTGCGGAGAGAACGGGTCAAGCAATTGGCCCGCTACGCCTGCGGCCAGTATTATGCCGACGATCATCATGATCCACGTCGTCGCGGCGGCGGCTCCGCGGCGTTCGGGCGGCGTTTGTGTCGCGAGCAGCGCGAGCAGCGATGTTCCGGCCGCACCCACTCCACCACCGATCAGGGTGAACGCGCCGACGGCAAGCAAGATCGAGTGCGCCGTGACCGCGACGACAGCCAGCAAGGTGCCAGTTGCCAGCACCCCCATCCCGCCGATTATCCAGGGCGTGCGGCGCTTGCCGACATCAGACCCGTGACCCCAGAGCGGACGCGACAGCTGAACCGCATAATGCCAGGCGACCAGGCCCGCGGGGATTGCAGCGGGCATCGCATATTCGACCACCATGACGCGATTTAGCAACGACGTGCAAAGCATGACCATAGCCCCGATGCTGCCCTGTACGCAGCCGAGCCGTAGAGTCGCGCCCCAGTTCACAACACCCCTCCAAGGCCAAGCGCGGCACTGAGCATCCCGAGAACATACAGAGTTGTTCCCGTCGCATTGTACCAGGGCGCGCGCCCTCGCGGGTCGCGCAGCAATCGCCTCATAAGCACGAGCTGCCCGGTCAGCAGCACTGCGACAATTACGGCCGAAACATCGTAACCCCAGCGGCTCAGCAGGATGATCACCGCCACTTGCGGGACCGCCATGACGACACAGGCGAGTCGCGCGGCGTTGGCCACGCCGAGAACGACCGGAAGCGAACGGACTCCCGTTGCCCGGTCACCCGCAACTGCCTTGAAATCGTTCAAGGTCATGATGCCGTGCGCGCCGAGGCTGTAAAGCGCCAGCACGACAAGAACGCGGGTGGACGGCAGAGCGCCCAGCATGACGCTCGCTCCTGTGAACCACGTCAGCCCTTCATAAGTGATTGCGACGACTGCGGGACCGGCCCAGCCATCTGCTTTCAAGCGCAGCGGCGGGGCGCTATAGGCCCAGGCGCACGCAAGCCCCACACAAGTGGCGGCGAATACCCAAAATCCCGTCGCAAGGGCGACAAGCGCCGACAACAGCGTTCCCGCGCAAGCGATCCATAGCCCCGTGCGTCCCGGAATCCTGCCCGACGGGATCGGTCGCGAAGGCTCGTTGATCGCGTCCACGTGGCGATCGAACCAGTCGTTGACTGCCTGCGAGGTGCCGCAGACCAGAGGTCCCGTGAGCAGCACGCCGGCAATCAGAAATGGCCAACGTTGGGTAAGCGGAACACCGGACGACACTACGCCGCACATGAACGCCCAAATTGGGGGAAACCAAGTAATAGGCTTGAGCAGCTCAAGGACGTCAGCGGGTCGGAACCGCCCGGATGGTCGCACCTCAGATATTATGCCCGTCACTCGCGAAGGCTAAACATGACACTTCTTGGCGTCAATTCAAATGGACAGTTATTCGTCCTCGCCACTCAAATTTCCGAGGCCATGACGATGGAGCTTCGAATAGAGGCTCTGCCGACTGACGCCAAGGATCTCGGCAGCGGATGCACGATTATCAGCGGTGTAGGTTAAGGCAGCCTCTATGCACAGCCGTTCGATGAGGTCGGTGCTTTCCCGCACGATGTCCTTCAACGACATTCGACCGACAAGCTCGGTGAGCTGTTCCACCGAACGCGGAAGATCGCGCGTGGCGGGAGGCAGATCGCGCAACCGTCGTGCGACGACCCGGATACTGAAGCCGAAGCAATCTCCGTCGATGCCGGGTGCAGCCACCGCGGAAACTTCGACCTCCTCCTGCCCGCCGTCTGCGGCTCTCACGATCGTTGAGATATTCCGAGCCGCACCGTGTTCTCTGACCTGCCCGACGATCAGATCCAGGTCGATGCCCGCCCGACCCAGAAATGCAGAGATCGGCACGCCCCGAACGCGTTCCGCAGATGCCATATGGGTCAGGTCGATAAATGCGGTATTTGCCGCGATTATCTTGAGTGATCGATCGGCAAGCACGAACGCATCCGGCATTCGGGCAAGAACATCGAGCAACTGTGCGTCACTGGGCGACTCCCGTGCCGCGATATCGCCACCGCTTAGTCGAAGAAGGAAATAGCTTACGTGATCCTGGCGGAACAGGCTGGCAGCCACGACGACGCTGCCCCGACCGGCGGGCAATGCCAGTGCCATCGGCGGCTGTTCGGCAGCACTGACCGCACCCAGGTAGGCAGTCAACACGTCGTGTGCATCTGGATCGGCGATCGAAGTGACCGGTCGGCCCGCAAGGCTGCCCTCGGGAACGCCGAGCAGACGCGCTGCCGCTGGATTGGCCTCTCGAACTCGACGCGTATCCGCTTCGACCACGAGGATTGCGTCGGTTGCGCGGTCGAAAACGAGCCGATACCTGGATTCAGCCTGTCGAAGCCGAAGGTAATCCCGCTCGAGCGACTGCTGCGCCTGCAGCAACCGTTGCTGCAATACGGCATGGGCGCGGAGGTCGCGACCGACCGCGATGACGCGCCCTTCGTTGCCGGCGGGGATAACACAATATCGTACGGGAACGTCACCGTCGTGCGTCGGGTGATTCACCTGACGCCAGCGCACGGCGCCGTTCGACGCCGCGCTGGCCAGCATATCCTCAACTTTAGGCCTGCTTTCGATCGTCACGATGTCAACCCAAGGCCGTCCGATCCAGCCATTCGCCCCGTCAACCGACAGCTCGTTGCTCGCCAGTGCATAATCAATGACGATTCCGTCGGCATCAAGGATCAGCGCGAGGTCGCCTGCAGCCTCGACCAGACGAGCCGCCACCCGAACGTCGAGCGCCCCGAGCGTCTGCTGCGGGGCGCGTAA
>JANMKS010000014.1:0-3243 GCA_031372155.1 Sphingomonas sp. | reverse complement strand
TCGAGCACGTCGCAGATTTCCTGCGGCGTCGGCACGCCCCCGTCCTTTTTGCTGACGAGCGCCGACTTCGTTTCCTCGCGGATGATGTCGTTGCACAGGTCGACGCACTCGTCGCAGATGAATACGGTCGGCCCGGCGATGAGCTTCCTCACCTCGTGCTGCGACTTGCCGCAGAAAGAGCAATAAAGCGTGCTCTTCGAGTCGCTGCCGCTAAGCTTCGTCATTCGTGCCTTCCGATGCGCAGCGCGCCTGCGCTCCGCCATTTTACCGTAACAATTCTACCGGGCAATGCTGAATATCGCGTGACCCGTCCCGCAATCACGCCTCTTCGGCGATCACCGGGCGCTTGTCGAACACCTCATCGACCAGGCCGAACGCCTTGGCCTCGTCTGCCTCGAGGAAATAGTCGCGATCCATCGCCTTTTCGATCTCCTCGACGGTCTTGCCGGTATAGGTGGCATAAAGCGTGTTGAGCCGGTGGCGCATCCGCAAAATTTCCTTGGCCTGGATTTCGATGTCGGATGCCATGCCCTGCGCGCCGCCCGACGGCTGGTGAATCATGATCCGGCTGTTGGTCAGCGCGACGCGCTTGCCCTTTTCGCCCGCGGCCAGCAAAAAACTTCCCATTGACGCGCACTGGCCGATGCACACCGTCCCGACCTCTGGCCGGATATAGTTCATCGTATCGTGGATCGCGAGGCCCGCCGTGACGACACCGCCCGGCGAGTTGATATACATGTAAATGTCTTTCTTGGGGTTCTCGGACTCCAGAAAGAGCAGCTGCGCGGTGATGACCGAAGCCATATGGTCCTCGACACCGCCGGTGATGAAGATGATGCGCTCACGCAGCAGCCGTGAATAAATGTCGAAGCTGCGTTCGCCGCGCGTCGACTGTTCGATAACGATGGGGACGAGGCCGCCGATGATGTCGGCGTGGTCGGGCGTGCTCATGTGCGTGGAAAATCCTTGATCCTTTTGCCAGCCCCTATTTCGGGCGTAGCGCGCGCCGGTTCAAGTGGCCAAAGCACAACTGATGCTCCGTTGCGTCCGCGGGGTGGCGCTCCTAGTTACCCACGGATAACAGAACGAAGGTGAACAGCATGACCACACTGCCCGGCTTCCGCATGGACGAGGACGATCAGGACGCAAACCCCGGGCCCGACCGCAGCACCGCTGCGATGATGACCAAATTCCTTGAGGCGCGCACCGTCCTGCTGTTCGGCCCGGTCGATCAGAAAGTGTCCGAGCGCGTCGCGACCCAGCTTCTGTATCTCGATCACCTGAGCGACGAGCCTATCAAGCTCGTCATCAATTCGCCCGGCGGCCACGTCGAATCAGGCGACACGGTCCACGATCTCATCGCGTTTCTGCGCTCACCGGTCGCCGTCATCGGCACCGGCTGGGTCGGCTCCATATCGACACACATCTTTCTGGGCGCGGCCAAGGAACGCCGCTTCTGCCTGCCCAGCACGCGCTTCCTGATCCACCAGCCCTCGGGCGGTGCCGGCGGCAAGGCGAGCGACATTGCGATCCAGGCGCAGGAGATCATCAAACTGCGCGAACGTATCGCGCGCGTCATCGCCGAACGCACCGGCCAGACGCTCGAGCGCGTGACCGCGGACATCGACCGCGACTATTGGATGTCGACCGACGAAGCCAAGGCCTACGGCATCCTCGGCACGGTGGTGACGAGCATGGCCGAGGTCAAGTTTTAGAGTGCGATAACTCGCTGTTCCCCCGCAAAGGCGGGGGCCCAGCCCTATTCAAACGATCCTTCGATATCGGTCTGGACCCCCGCCTCCGCAGTGGGAACGCTACACCCAGTCACTCCGTCACCCAGGCACAGGCGGGCCCTACCCATGCCCTGTCAAGTGTACCCTGCGACAAAACAGACAGGCCCCGGCCTCATGTTCCCCCGCGAAGGCGGGGGCCCAGCCCTATTTAAAACGATTCTTAGCCTTGGATCTGGACCCCCGCCTTCGCGGGGGAACAGCATCGCCCAGCCTTCCCCTACATCTTGTACGAAACGCGGACATACCCGAACTGCCCGGGGACATCATACGTCGTCGGGTCGAAGTTGTTCAGGCTGCACGAGAAGCACGCTGGCGGATCCTGATTGAAGACGTTGTTCACGCCCACCGTCAGTGCGAACCGCCGGTTGAGGAACGATGGCGTCACCATCAACTGAACATCGCCATAAAAACGGCTTGCCAGCGTGTTCGGGGCACTCGCTTCGGTGACAGCGTCGATATAGCGCCCCGTGAACGAAGCACCGAAATCTCCCAGATTCCAGTCGATCGTGCCGTTCGCCTTGAACTTCGGAAACGCTTGATCCGGACTACCGCGTTCGGTCCCTCGCCGATTGATGACGATGAACCCGTTCGAGGCGGACAGGACATATTTCGTCAGCCAGTTGGCATTCAGCGAAAGCCCAAAGCTGCCGAACCCCGTCTGCGGCGATCGATAATTCAGCGTCGCGTCAATGCCTTGCGTCCGGATGCTGTCGAGGTTCTGGAGCGTTCCGTCGATCTCGTTGATGAAGCCGCTGGCGGTACGGACCGTCAAGGCACAGCTTGCGGCATCGGCGCGAAGCGCACAATTGTTCAGCGTCAGCAGCGGATCGACGGCACCGATCGCGCTCGTGACGCGGATGTCATAATAATTCGCTTCGATGCTCAGGTTGCTCGCAAAGCCGCCACGCGCCCATTTCGGCGCATAGACCGCGCCAAAAAGCAGGTTGCGCGACTTTTCGGGCTTCAACGACCGGTTGCCCTGCGTGATGATCGGGAGCTGGCCCGGGTCCTCGGCATAGCTGCCGCTGGCCGGAACACCGTCCGTTGTGCAATTCGCGCGAACCGTGGCACTCGCCTGATAGGGCGAACCGGCAATGTTCGAACAGGGATCGGCGACCGGCAGATCGAACCGCGACCGTCCGCCAAACAATTCGCCAAGGCTCGGGGCGCGGAACCCCGTCGCATAGCTCGCACGCAGCAACAAATCCTCGACCGGCTTCCACAGGCCGGTGCCGGTATAGGTCGTGCTGCCGCCGCTAATCGAGTAATTCGAATGCCGCACCGCGCCATTGACCTCGAGCGAGTAGAAGAACGGCGTGTCCTTCAACAGAGGCACGCGCACTTCGCCGTAAAACTCGTTGACGGTGTATTTCCCGCGTGCAGGGGCCGCAGGAATATCCGCGCCCAGACCCGCCGCGACGATGGGATCGGGGTCGAAGCTCGCACTCTG
>JANMKS010000009.1:0-11455 GCA_031372155.1 Sphingomonas sp. | reverse complement strand
GTCTGGAGGAACATGCCGAGGTCGGACCACTGCGGCGGCCCCATCCGCCGGTCGACGGTGACGAACAGCGCGACCGGTGCCCCGAAGAATGCGAAGTTGCGCGCGAACCACATGCGCCGCGCCGCCTTGTCCTCACGCGGGATGCCGATCCGCTCGTACATCTGCTCGCCCACCGCAAAGCGCCGATCGCGGTAAGGCGCAACGAGCTCGCGCGGATAGATGTCGTACTCGGGTTCTTCGGTGCCGGTCGCCAGCCTTTGCAACATGATGCCCTTCAGCCGGTTCATCGCGTCGCCCGCGACGATATCGACATGCCAGGGCTGCAAATTTCCGCCCGATGGTGCGCGCGCTGCCTCGACGACGAGTCGCTTGACGAGGTCGATGGCGACCGGCGCGTCGGTAAACCCCCGCACGGATCGTCTTGCCGCTACGGCTTGCCGAACTTCCACGTGTCGCTCTCCCTTGGCTCTTGCGCCCCGCCTGCGAACGCGCGAATGGCAGGGTCAGCTTTACGTTAGCGTCAAAGGAAAGCACATGGCAGAGGCATATATCGTGGATGCGGTCCGCACCGCGGGCGGCAAGCGCGGCGGCAAACTGGCCGGATGGCATCCCGTCGACTTGAGCGCAGCGACGCTCGACGCGCTGGTTTCGCGGACCGGAATCGACGGCGCGGCGGTCGAGGACGTCATCATGGGCTGCGTCATGCAGGGCGGGCAGCAGGGTGGCCAGGTCGGTCGCAACGCCGTGCTCGCTGCAAGGCATCTGCCCGACAGCGTCCCAGCGGTGTCGATCGATCGCCAATGCGGGTCGTCGCAGCAATCGATGCAATTCGCGGCGCAAGCGGTCATGTCGGGCACGCAGGACATGGTCATCGCCGCCGGCGTCGAATCGATGACGCGCGTGCCGATGGGCTCGACCGTGATGCTCCACATGAAAGAGGGGCTCGGCAACTACAAGTCGCCGCGTCTCGAGGAGAAATATCCGGGCATCATGTTCAGCCAGTTCATGGGTGCCGAAATGATGGTCAAGAAGCACGGCTTCACGCGCGAACAGCTCGACGCCTTCGCGCTTGAGTCGCACCGACGGGCCGCTGCGGCGACGCACGCCGGCGCTTTCGACAATGAGATCGTGGCACTCGACATCGAAACACCGGAGGGTCGCGAATCGCACACGCGCGACGAAGGCATTCGCTATGACGCCTCGTCGGAAAGCCTGGCGGGCGTGAAGCTTCTGCAAGAAGGCGGCAGCATCACCGCCGCCAACGCCAGCCAGATCTGCGACGGTGCATCGGCGGTCCTGATCGTGAGCGAAGCTGCGCTGAAGGCGCACGGCCTCACCCCAATGGCACGCATTCACAATGTCACGGTGACAGCAGGCGACCCGGTCATCATGCTGGAGGAGCCATTGTTCGCAACCGATCGCGCCCTGCAGCGCGCGGGGTTGAGGCTTGACGAGATCGACCTTTACGAGGTCAACGAGGCGTTCGCACCGGTGCCGATGGCTTGGATGAAGCACACCGGCGGCGACCATGCGAGACTGAACGTCAACGGCGGCGCGATCGCTCTCGGTCACCCGCTCGGCGCTTCGGGCACCAAGCTGATGGCGACGCTGGTGCACGCGCTTCGCGCACGCGGTGGACGCTATGGCCTGCAGACGATGTGCGAAGGCGGCGGCATCGCCAACGTCACGATTATCGAACGACTTTAGGCTTGGTGCCGTCATGCTGAACGCGTTTCAGCGTCCACCTGTCAGCGCGGACAGCTGTCGCGGCGGAGGCGTGGACCCTGAAACAAGTTCAGGGACCGCTAATTTTTTGGGAGAGCATTCATGATACTCGACAACACAGTTTCGGCGGTCGTTACCGGCGGCGCATCCGGCCTCGGCGCCGCGACCGCACGCGCGCTGGCCGCAAAGGGTGTGAAGGTCGCAATCTTCGACCTGCAAAAGGAAAAGGGCGAAGCGGTCGCGGCCGAAATCGGCGGCGTCTTTTGCGAAGTCAACGTGACCACCGACGAAAGCGTGATGGCGGGGTTTGAGAAAGCACGTGCGGCCCACGGTCAGGAGCGCGTCCTCGTCTGCTGTGCGGGCACCGGCGCCGCGATGAAGACTGCCAGCCGTTCGAAACAGGACGGCAGCATCAAGCATTATCCCGCCGACGCGTTCAACTGGCTGATCCAGATCAATCTCGTCGGCACCTTCCGCTGCGTCGCTCTGTCGGCGGCGGGCATGATGACGCTCGATCCGCAAAACGAGGACGGCGAGCGCGGCGCAATCGTCAACACTGCGAGCGTTGCGGGTGAGGACGGCCAGATGGGGCAAGTCGCCTATTCTGCTTCGAAGGCGGGCGTGATCGGCATGACGCTTCCCATTGCACGCGACCTGATGTCGGAGGGCATTCGCGTCAACACGATCCTGCCCGGCATTTTCGAAACGCCGCTGATGCTCGGCGCGCCGCAAGCCGTGAAGGATGCGCTCGCGGCCTCGGTGCCGTTCCCCAAGCGCCTTGGCAAGCCCGAAGAATATGCCCATCTCGCGCTGACAATGCTGGAAAACAGCTATTTCAATGGCGAGGATGTCCGGCTCGACGGCGCGATAAGGATGGCGCCCCGGTAATGGCCAAACCCGAAGCCTGGCGGCTGGACCGCACCGCGTACCCGTACGCAACCGACATTCCGACGCGCTGGGCCGATCTCGACCTGCTGGGCCACATCAACAATGTCTCGATGGCCGGATTGTTCGAGGAAGGGCGCGGGCAGTTCAACCGCTCGCTCGGCTTGTTCCGCAACACCCCCGGCGTCCGCTGGCTCATTGCGGGCGTCGACATCGCCTATCTGGCAGAGGCACACCACCCCGCGCCGGTGACGATCGCGAGCGGCATCGGACGCGTCGGTGAGCGGTCGTGGAGCATCATGTCCGCAGCTTTCCAGGGTCAAACCTGCGTCGCGACGTGCGAAACCACACTGGTTTATACCAATGCCGACGGGCCGACCGCGTTTCCCGAAAGCTTCCGCGCGAGCTTCGCGGCTGCGGCCGTGCAGCGAGGCTAGGCTCGGGGCCGCTTGGACGGCCCCGGCTTCGAAGAGTTTGGTCGCAACATGCTCGCCACCAATTCTGCAAAACAGAGATTCTCGAACTCTTGCCGTCACCCCGGGCTTGACCCGGGGTCCCGCTTATTCTTCCTGTAGCTTCCTTGCGCCCGTCGTCCGCTTCAGGGCAGGTGCGCTCAAGAACCGACCGCTAGCAATCCAAAGCAACCGTCCCCTAATCCGCAAACACCGCCGTGCGCTTGCCCATATGGGCGGCGACTGCTTCCCGCATGTTGGGCTTGCCGATAAGTTCGATCTGCTCGTCGGTTTCCATTTTCAGCATTGCCGGTACATCGAGATCATGGGCAGCATTGGCGAGGCGTTTTGCGGCGCGGATGGCGTGCGGGTTGTTTGCGGCGATCCGGTGCGCGAGCGCCATCGCCTCGGCATGCGGATCGTCCGCGATCCGGGTGATGAACCCGTGGTGCAACGCTTCGACGGCATCGAACTCGCGTGCCGTATAGACCAGCTCGCGCAGGACGTCGTCGCGGACCAGCCCGCGCCAGATCGGCCATCCCGCCATGTCGGGGACGATGCCCCAATAAACTTCGCGTATGGCAAAGCGGGTGCCGGGCGCGGCAATGCGGACATCCGCCCCGGACATGATCTGGAATCCCCCGCCGAAAGCTACGCCGTGCACGGCCGCGATCACGGGCATCGGCAAATTGCGCCATCCCCACGTCACATGCTGCGGCAGGATGCTGCCCTGATCGTTGCGTTCGACACGCGACAGGCCCGATCCGCCCGCCGCCATGCTGCTCATGTCGAGCCCCGCACAGAACGCCTTGCCCTTGCCCGACACGACGACGCAGCGAACGTCGCTGCGGTCGGCCAGCGCATCGATCGCGGCACCTATCGCTTCGAACATGGCAGGATCGATCGCGTTCATTTTGTCGCCCCGGGTCAGGCGCACGTCCGCGACCTGATTGGCAACTGACATCGTCACGCGGTCGTTCATGCGGGTTCCTTTGCCCAATAGGCATCGCGGAGCAGGCGCTTGTAGAGCTTGCCGGTGTCATGCCGCGGCAATTGCGCCATGAAGTCGATGCGGCGCGGCGTTTTGACCCCCGACAGACTTGCGCGGCAGAACGCCGTGAGTTCGGCGGCAAGCGCGTCCCCGACGTCCGCCATGTCGACGGGCTGGATAACGGCGACGACCTGCTCTCCCATCTCGTCGTGCGGCGCGCCGACCACGGCGACGTCGGCGACCTTGGGGTGCGTGACGAGCAGGTTCTCGATCTCCTGCGGATAGATGTTCACCCCACCCGAAATGATCATGAAGCTCTTGCGGTCGGTCAGGTAGAGGAAACCGTCCTCATCCACATGGCCGACATCGCCAAGCGTGGACCAACCGTGCCGATTGCGGCTTTCCGCTGTTTTTTCGGGGTCATTATGATAACGGAACGATCTTGGTCCTTCGAAGAAAACCATGCCTTCGGTACCCGGTGGCAGGTCGTTGCCGTCCTCGTCGCAGATGTGCAGCGTCGCCTCGCCGATGCTGGTGCCGACCGATCCGGGCCGGGCGAGCCACTGCGCGGCCTTGATCCCGGTGAAGCCATTACCTTCGGTCCCGGCATAATATTCGTCGATGACCGGCCCCCACCAGTCGATCATCGCCTGCTTGACAGGCACGGGGCAGGGCGCGGCGGCGTGGATTGCCACTTTCATGCTGGACACATCGTGCCGGGTGCGCGCGGTTTCGGGCAGTTTCAGCATCCTGACGAAATGCGTCGGCACGAATTGCCCGGCATTGCAGCGATAACGTTCGATGTTCGCCAGCGCCGCTTCGGGATCGAACTTCGCCATCAGCACGACGGTGCCGCCAAGCTGGTGCACCGTCATCGTCCAGGCGAGCGGCGCGGCGTGATAAAGCGGCGCTGTCGAAAGATAGATCGTGTCCACGTTCATCCCAAAGAATCCCGCCGCGAGCATGACCAGCGGCGTCACATGGTCGATCGCCGGATCGACCGGCGCATCGCGGACGACGCCCTTGGGTCGGCCGGTCGTGCCGCTCGAATAGAGCATTCCCTGCCCGGCGGTTTCGTCGGCGATGGGGGTGGCAGGCATGGCGGCGGCCGCGCGCTCCCACGACGTGAAGCCGGCGATGTCGCCGCCCAGTGAAAAGCGTTCGATCTCGACCGTCACCGCATCCGCAATCGGCGCAAGCGCCGCACTGACAACCAGCAACTTCGCGCCGCTGTCGCTCATGATATAACCCACTTCGCCCGTCGTCAGCTTGGTCGAGATGCACACAAAGCGCAGGCCGCTGCGTTGCGCGCCCCAGGCGAGCGCGAAGAAATCGGGCGCATTTTCCAGAAGAAGTGCGACACAGTCTCCCGCATTCAATCCCCGCGACCGGAACAGCTGGGCCGCCCGATTGGACGCCGCGTCGAGCTCGGCATAAGTCGTCACGACACCGGTTTCGGCAACGATGATCGCTGGCTTGTCGGGATGCGTCGCGGTGTGGCGCGCTGGGTGCATGGCTCTCTCCTGTCCCGACCTTAGCCGCCTTTACGCAAACGTAAAGCCGTGCTTAGGGGTCGTTATGGCCGAGTTCGACCCAAAGCGCATGATCGACGGTTTCGGTCGCTACGGCCACGGCGGCCTCGTCGGCATGAAGTACCACGCGCACGGCGATGACTGGGCCGAACTGGAACTGCCGTACCGGCCTGAACTGGTCGGCGACGCCGCCTCGGGCATCATCGCTTCGGGTCCGATCTTCACGATGATGGACATGGCGACCAGCATCTCGATCTGGATTCGGACGGGGGTGTTCCGGCCGCAAGCCACGCTCGACCTGCGCCTCGATTACCTTCGCCCGGCCGAACCCGGCAAGTCGGTCTTCGGGCGCGGCGAATGCTACCGTGTGACCAAAAGCATCGCCTTCATTCGGGGCGAGGCGCATGATGGCGACCCCGCCCGGCCCGTGGCGCACGTCGCCGGAACGTACATATTTACCGATGTCTGAGTTCACATCGCCTTACGCCCGCACGCTGGGTCTTGGCCTGTCGCGCGACACCGGACGGGCGGTCGTGTCGATGCCCGCGACCAATGGCGTGACGGGTCGCCCCGGTTTTCTCCACGGCGGCGCGATTGCCGGATTGCTCGACTATGCAGCGTGGGTAACGCTGCTCGATGCACTCGACGCCGATGCGCGGATAAAGCCGATTGCCATCACCGTCGATTTCATGCGGGGCGGCAAGATCGAAGAGAGCTATGCCTCGGCGCAGATCGTCCGGCAGGGGCGCCGCATCGCGAACGTCATCGCGACCGCCTGGCAGGAGGATCCGGCAAAACCGATTGCCAGCGCGAACCTTAAATTTCTGATCGAACGTGCTCAGCCGCGCGAAAGCTGATCCAGCACGGTCAGCGGAACGCCGCCACCCAGCACCATCGCATCGTTGAAGCGCCGGAAATCATAACCCGGTCGCGCCATCGCCGATGTTCGCACCCGGTTGATCTCGCTGTGTCCGATCTTGTATCCGCACGCCTGTCCTGGCCATGCACAATATCGATCGACTTCGCTCGATACTTCCTCGACGGACGAACCATTGGTGGTCGCGAACCACTCGATCGCCTGCGCCCTTGTCCAGCGCTTGGCGTGAATGCCCGTATCGACGACAAGGCGGCACGCCCGGAACGACAGTGACTGGAGATAGCCGAGCTTGCCGAGGGGATCGCCCTCGTACACGCCGAGTTCGTCGGCGAGTTGCTCGGCATAGAGCGCCCACCCTTCGCTATACGCATTGAACGCGAGCAGCGACCGTATGAGCGGCAGCTTGTAGGTATATTCGCCTTGCCAGATGTGCCCGGGAATGCCCTCGTGATAGGTCAGCGTCGGGAGCGAATGGCGCGGCCAGATGCCCGTGTCGCGCAAGTTGATGTAATACAGGCCGGGCTGCGATCCGTCGATCGTGCCCGCCCCGGCATAGCCACCCGGCGCACCGGCTTCGATTGCGACGGGCACGCGCTTGACGAGCAAGCGACCGGGGACGAGCGTTGCGAAGGCACGCGGCAAGCGCTGGCGGATGTCGGCGACGCGGTCGTTGACATAGGCGAGGATTTGGGCGCGCCCGGCATCGGTATTGGGGAACAGCTGTTTTGGGTTCTTGCCAAGCGCCGTCATCCGCGCCCCGACCGTTCCCTGTGACAACCCTTGCGCCTTCAACAGCACATCCATTCGTGCCTGAAGTTCGGAAAGTTCGGCCATGCCGCGTGCGTGCACTTCGTCGGGGGAAAGGTTTGTCGTCGTCCCGGCGCGCAACGCCCACGCGTAATAGGCATCGCCCTGCGGCAGTTTCCAGACCCCCGCGTCGCCGGTCGCCCGGTCGCGGTGATGCTGCAACTCGGCAATCTGGCGGTCGAGCGCCGGATTGATCCGCTCCGCCACGATCCGTTCGGCCCTTGCAACGCGGTCGCCGGGAAAAGCGGTCACGCGCTTGGCAAGAGACGCAATCAGCCCGGACTCCGCGACCGGTGTTGCCCGTGTCGCTTTGTGCTGCCTCAACGTCTTGTCGAGCAGGAACGAAGGCGCGACGACACCCAGCCCTGCGTCGTGCGCCAGCCGCGCCGTCTCGCCGTCTATCGCATCGCCATAGCTTTCGAGCCGCGCCAGATAGGCGTCCGCATCGGCCGCATTCTCGATGATGTGGATGCTGTCGAGGAAATCGGGAACCTCGTAAACCGCGCCGGTATTCTGCGCGACGGCATAGGGCCCGTTGCGATAGGAAAATGCCTGGTTCAGGTTCGCGACATCGCCGAACGGAAACTTGTATCCGTCGACGCTGATCTGATGCGCTGCCTGCGTCACCTCGACATCCAGTACAGCCGCTTTCGACAATCGCTTGCGGTCGATCGCTTTCAGGTCCGCCAGCCGTCGTGCCGCCGCTGCACCTCGCGCCATAGTGCCGACGGGGGACCGGTCGGTGAGCTGGCTTTTGAGGCCGGCGCGCGCGCCCTTGTCGATGCCGAGGCCGGTGGCGTTCTCAGGGAACTCGCGCAGTATCTCCTCGGCCATCCCGCTCAGCACCGCTTCCGCGCCCGCAACTGGTCGCGCCAGTGCCGCCATCGGAACAATCTGTGCTGTCGCGATGCCTCCGACAGCGCCGATGAACTGTCGGCGGTCGAAACTACGCATCGATACTGTTGCCCATTTCGGCGTTGACGAGTCCCCCGTCGACGTTGAGCGTCTGTCCTACGACATAGTCCCCCGCGCGCGACGCCAGATAGACTGCGGCTGCGGTAATATCTTCGGGTCGACCGACGCGCCCCGCCGGAATCGATTGCCCAACCCTTTCCGCATTGTCGCGCGCGGCGCGGTTCATCTCGGACGGATATGCGCCCGGGGCGAGCGAGGTGAAATGGATATGCTCGCCCACCAGGTGCGCCGCGAGCTTTCGCGTCAGAAAGATCAGCGCGGCCTTTGACGTCTGGTAACTGTAATGTTCCCACGGGTTCAGCCGCTGACCGTCGATGGACGTGATGTTGACAACCTTTGCAGGCTGTTCAGCGGATGCGGCCGCCTTCAGCGCCGCATGAAGCGCCTGCGTCAGGAAGAACGGCGACTTGACGTTCAGGTCCATCACCTTGTCCCATCCGCCCTCGGAAAACTGATCGAAGGGTTCGGCCCAAGCGGCGCCCGCGTTATTGACGAGGATGTCGAGCTTGCCTTCGCGCTCGGCAAACTGCGCGGCGAGCGCCTTGCACCCGGCCACCGTCGACACGTCCTGCGGAAGCGCGATGCAGTTGGACCCGAGGCGTTCGGCAGTCGCAAAGCAGGCGTCGGCCTTGCGCGACGAAATATAGACCTTCGCGCCCTGCGCGATGAATCCTTCGGCAATCCACGCACCGATGTTGCGCGAGCCACCGGTGACCAGCGCAACCCGTCCGTCGAGGCGAAACAGCGATTGTATGTCCATGTTATCCGCCCCTTTTCAATGTCTCGCGCGCGATGATGATCTGTTGGATCTGGCTCGTGCCTTCGTAAATCCGGAAAATGCGGACGTCGCGGTAAAAGCGCTCGATGCCATAGTCTGCGATATACCCGGCACCGCCAAAAATCTGGACCGCCTTGTCGGCGACGCGGCCAACCATTTCCGATGCAAAGTATTTGGCGGCGGCCGCTTCCATCGTGACGTTGGCTCCCGCTTCCTTTTCGGCCGCCGTCTGGAGGACGAGCGCCCTTGCGGCCAGGCATTCGGTTTTCATGTCGGCGATCATGCCCTGGATTAGCTGGTGTTCAGCGATCGCTTTCCCGAATTGCTTGCGTTCGCTGGCATAGCCGACACTGTCGGCGATCAGGCGTTCGGCCGCACCGACACATACCGCGGCGATGTGCAGCCGCCCGCGATCAAGCACGCGCATCGCGACCTTGAATCCTTCGCCCTCGGCACCCAGCATGTTTTCGGGCGGAACCGGCACGCCGTCCATATTGACGTCGCAGACATGCGCGCCCTGCTGGCCCATCTTCTTTTCCGGCGCGCCGATCGAAAGGCCCGGCGAATCCGCCGGCACCAGGAACGCCGAAACGCCGCGCGCCCCCTCTTCGCCGGTGCGCGCCATGACCGTGAACAACGATGCGCGGTCGGCGTTCGTGATGTAACGCTTTGTGCCGGTTAGCCGCCATTGATTGCCGTCGCGGACAGCGCGCGTTTTCACGCTGGCGCTGTCCGATCCGACATCAGGTTCGGTCAGCGCGAAACTCGTGATGATCTCGCCCGACGCGATCCGCGGCAGCCAATGGGCCTTCTGCTCTGGCGTGCCTGCCATGACGAGGCCCTGGCTGCCGATGCCGACGTTCGTGCCGAAGGTCGATCGCATCGCGGGCGATGTCTTGCCCAGCTCGATCGCGACCTTAACTTCCTCCACCATCGACAGGCCAAGGCCACCATATTCGGGATCGATCGACAGCCCGAACAATCCCAGCTCTTTCATTTCGGCGACCAGGTCGGCCGGAATGTCGTCGGTTTCGGCAACGATGGCTTCGGCGGGGCGAAGGCGCACGTTGACGAAGCGGCGAACGCCCTCGATCAGTGCATCGAAAGTCTCTGGATCCAGCGCCATCAGTAGCCGTTAAGCCGCGCCACGCGCTCGGCGTGAAAGCGGGCGTCGCCAAAGAATTCTTCCAGCGCACGGTCGCGCTTCATGTACAGGCCGATATCATATTCGTCGGTCATGCCGATGCCGCCGTGCATCTGGACGCCTTCCTGCACCGCGAGGACCGTCGCACGCCCGGTCTTGGCCTTGGCGACCGCCACTGCCAATTCGGCGCGTGGATCGTCCGCGTCGAGCAATTGCTGTGCTTTCAGGACGGTCGCACGCGCCACTTCCAGCTCGCCGTAAAGATGCGCGGCACGATGCTGGAGCGCCTGAAACTCGCCGATCAGTTTTCCGAATTGCTTGCGCTGCTTCAGATAGTCGATTGTCATGTCCATCGCGGCCGCGCCGACGCCGAGCATCTCGGCGGCCGCGCCGACACGTCCCGCGTCGAGCAACTTGGTCAGCGGCCCCCAGCCGCCGTCGATCTCGCCGATGACGGCGTCGGCGTCGACGTCCACATTCTCAAATCTGACACGGCTTGCCAGCGACGAATCAACCATCCGGCGCGGGTCTGCGCTCATCCCGCTGGCCTCTTTGGGCACCGCGAACAGCGTGATCCCGTCGGTCTCACCCGCCGCTCCTGCGGTCCTTGCCGCCACGATCATCATGTCCGCGACATGACCGTTCAGGACGAACGTCTTCGCCCCGTTCAGCCTGAACCCGTTGCCCGAGCGCTCCGCTTTGAGCGCGGTGTGCATCGGCATATGCTTGGCACCCTCGTCGATAGCCAGCGCCACGATCGCCTCGCCCGACGCGATTTTGGGCAGCCATTGCGCGCCGAGCGTCGCACTCGCCTTCAGCGCTTCCACCGCCGCGACCGCAGTCGTCAGGAACGGCGAGGGCGTCAGGTTGCGCCCGATTTCCTCAAGCACGACCCCCGCCTCTACATGGCCCAATCCCATGCCACCATGCGCTTCGGGCACGGCGACCCCCGCAAAGCCCATCTCCGCAAACTGCTTCCAAAGGTCGCGGCTGAAACCGGTTTCATCCTTCGTATCGCGCAATGTCCGCAGGTGCTTCACCGGTGCGGCGTCGGCGATGAACGGCTTGGCCGTATCGCGGAGCATCGTCTGGTCTTCGTTCAGATAAAGCGGCATTTTCGATCCTCGTGCAGACAACCAATTGGCCGTCGTGCTGAACTTGTTTCGACATCCACCCTCTGGCGCGAGCGGCGGTGCCGGTGGAAACATGGACCCCGATACAAGTTCAGGGCGGCGGCTTCACTGACCGGGGTATTATGCCCCCGGCAATTCCAGGATGCGCTTGGCCAC
>JANMKS010000478.1:0-8031 GCA_031372155.1 Sphingomonas sp. | reverse complement strand
TTCCTTCGATAAGGAAACCCAGATAAGTGACGCCCGCAACCTTTGGATGATCGCGCAGGAATTCGGCCACCACACGGGCGTTTGTCATTGCCCGCTCCATCCGCACGTCGACCGATTCGAGCGACCGAGTGACCAGCCAGGGGGTGTAGGGATCAAGATGATTGCCCCAGGTGGTCCGCAGCGTGCGGAGCGGCGCGATCACAGCCTCCCGGCCTGTAATCCCGCCTGCGAGTAGATCGCTGTGCCCGCCGCAATATTTGGTGAGCGACGTCAGGCAGAGATCGACGCCATGTTCGATCGGGCGCTGTGCGAACGGCCCCAGCAAAGTGTTGTCGACGACGACGAGCGGTCTGCGCCCCTGGCGCCCGCCGATCTCGTCGGCCAGCTGCACCATTAACGCCAGATCGACGAGAGCCGCCGTCGGGTTGGCGGGTGTCTCTGCGATAATCAGGGCGAGCGGCCCCTTAGCGAGCGCTGCCTCAGCGACTGACAGCACATGGGTTGCATCCGTTCCATCGGTGTAGGTCGCGACGTGCGTCCCGAATTGCGGCATTACGCCGCCATAAAGCATGTCGACCCCACCATAGATCGGGCGACCGTGCAGTACACTGTCGCCGGGGCGGACATAGGCGAGCGCAATCGAAGAATGCGCCGCCATGCCGCTGCAGAAGGCGACGGCCGATTCGGCCCCGTCGATCGCGGCGAGTCTGGCTTCGAGAATATCCAGCCCCGGATGACCAAGCCGCGAATAGATGTGGTTGGCCTGACCGGCTAGCGGCCCGGTCCCGTCGAAAAAGGCTTCGTGAACCTGCTTGGCATGCTGGGCCGAGGGGTAGACGAAAGTCGACGTCATGAAGATCGGCGGCTTAACTGAGCCCATTCCCATCGCGGGATCATAGCCGAACGCGACCGCAAGCGTTTCCGGTCGCAGGTTCGCGCGATCAGTGGCCATGTGAGCGCAAAAAGGCTTTGCCGGTGTTGCAGTACCAGTCGGTAAAGCGCAACGTGAGCATCTCGGCGTCGGGCGAATAGGGGCCGGGGGTGAACCCCGGACTGTTAACGCCCAGCTGATTGCTTTCAGCCAAGTCCTTGTCCTGCAAATTCGTGCGGGTCCATAAATCCGCCAAATGATCGACTTCATAGTCGATCCCTTCGACCGCATCCTTGTGAACGATCCATTTGCCCGTAACGTGGGTTTCGGTGGCGCTGATCGGCATCGCGCTGAACATGAAGGTGTGATCCGCGGTCGCGTGGACAAAACAGTGCGGATCGATCGCCATTCGCATCGAACCGATCGATCCGCCGTTCAGGTCACACATGAGCTTTTTGACGGCGTGTTGCCCGTCCATCGTGATCGAGACGCTGCCTGTGCTCAAGGCAAAGCGAGCGAGCTGCCACCAGTCGCCTTCGACGGCGTCGGTTTCCAAGCCGACTGCAGCCATATCGTCAAGGAACTGCCGCGCGGTCGCGTCGCTCTCAACATCGAAATGCTTCGACATGCTGACGGGAAAGGTCCGGGCGAGCTCGGGATGGCCGGTCGCACAATGATAGCACTCGCGACCGTTCTCCATCACAAGCTTCCAATTGGCGCTTTCGACCAGGACGCTTTGGAAAGCGAGCTTGCCGTCGGCCCAATGGTGCGGCGCAGCATAAGCTGCCAGCTTATCGGCGAAATCGGCGAACGCCGGCACCTCTTCGGCGAAGCAGACGAACATTGCCCCGGCGACGATTTCGAGCACGATCGGCTTCAGCCCATGCGCGCTCTTGTCGAAATCATCGGCCATGCGGGTGGCAGCGAACAACGATCCATCGAGGTCATAGGTCCAGCGGTGATAAGGGCAGACCAGCTTCGGCCGCGCACCGCTGCCCGGCTGACACAGGATCGACCCGCGGTGACGACAGCTATTGTGAAAGGCACGGAACACATCATTCCGGTCGCGGATGATGATTACGGGCCACTTGCCGATCATCAGCGCCACATAGCTGCCCGACTTTGGCAATTCGCAGGTAAACCCCGCCATCAGCCAGCTCGTGCCGTACACCGCCTCCAGATCGAAATCGAAGACCTGCGGTTCGTTGTAGAGGCCGCCAGGTAAGCAATGACCGGCGCGGCGGGCATCGAGCAAATCGCCGATCCGGACGAGATCCATTTTGTCACCCCAGAAGCCAAATCCGCCGCGGAGGTGGACTATGGCCCCCAGCGCCGCCAATCCGATTTTTGCATAAGCCTATGTCAAGCCAGTAACGTTACGCGTTGCCGTCGTGCTACCTCAGACGCGGAAAGGATTCCCAAGATCGCCAAGCGCAGCAATATCAATCGCCGCTGGCTACCGCTGAACGCACTGCGCGCGTTCGACGCGGTCGGCCAGAATTCAAGCTTCACGCTGGGAGCTGCAGCGCTCTCGGTCTCGCAGAGCGCAATCAGCCGCCACGTCATCGGACTTGAGGAGTTGCTCGGCAAGCCGCTGTTCCTTCGCGAAGCGTCCCGGCTGACACTGACACCGGAAGGGGAGGCGCTTCTCCCTGTCGTCAGCAAGTCCTTCGACCGGATCGAACAGACGATGAATTCGATCCGCGACGATACCGTGACGCGGCCGGCCCTGCGCCTCCACATTCCACCTTCGCTTCTGCAGCAGCTCTTCATGCCCATGCTGCGCGATTTCCGCCAAGAACATGCCGACGTCCGCATCGACGTCTCAAGCGCGCACGTGACCGGCCTTCCGCTTACGCATTTCGACATGGCGATCGTTTACGACCGGCCTAATGTCGACGACCGGATTACCGACTTGCTGTGGATGGTGCGTGTCGCGCCGCTGTGTTCGCCGCAAACTGCGCAGGCGGCACATGGAAAATCGCTCGAAGCGTTTCTTGCAGAGCAGGAGCTGCTGCACCTGAAGCTCGAAGGCGAGCCGCGCGACCTCCTGTGGTCGTCCTATATGCGCCAGAGCGGGGTCGACGTACCGACAGCAGATGGTCTGGCGTTCGACACCGCCATCGCCTCCGCGCAATATGCAATGGCGGCGAGCGGTGTGTTCCTGGGTGATGTCGACATGTTTGCCGAGGAAATCGAAGTGGGTCGGCTGGTGAAGCCCTATGACGTGGCGGTTGACGATGGCTACGGCTATTATCTGAAACTTCACGCGGACGATCTGTCGGACCCCGACATTGCCATGTTCCGGAGCTGGCTGATCAAACGGTTCGCCGCCTTTCCACGCCAGGCCAAGCAAAACGCGGGGTAGCAGGCCCGCTCTCCGCGACGACTAAACCGGGATGTCCGGCGCGATCGGCCACCGTCTGTGAGGTGCCTATTACGTCGTCACTTGAAGATAACAGTCCGTGTGCCGCTCAGCATCACACGATGCTCGAGGTGCAGCTTAACCGCGCGTGCCAGCACACGGCTTTCGGTATCCTGCCCCTCGGCAATCAGATCGTCCACCGTATCGGCATGATCAACGATCGAGACATCCTGCGTGATGATGGGCCCTTCATCGAGATCGGGCGTCACATAATGCGCGGTCGCACCGACCATCTTGACGCCACGTTCGTACGCGCGGTGATAAGGCTTGGCTCCCTTAAATCCCGGCAGGAAGCTGTGATGGATATTGATCACGCGTCCGTCGAGCTTGCGGCAGAGCTGGTCGCTCAACACCTGCATATAGCGTGCCAGGACAACCAGATTGACCTGCTGCTCCTCGACCATAGCAAGCAGGCGCGCTTCCTGTTCGAGCTTGTTCTCCGGCGTAATCGGCAAATGGAAAAAGGGGATGCCTTCATGGACCGCGCGGGCCCGCCAATCGACGTGGTTCGAAACGATGCTGGCAACGTCCATCGGCAACCGTCCGGTCGATGTGCGATAAAGAAGGTCGTTCAGACAATGCCCGCCCCGGCTGACCATGATCATCGCCCGCGTCTTCTGGCTCAGAGCATGAACCTGCCAGTCAAGCCGAAACGCGGTCGCGACCGGCATGAAGGCTTCGGAAAATCTTGCCTGCGTCATCCCGGCAGGTCCGGCAAAGGCCATCCGCATGAAGAACCGGCCGGTGCCCCTTTCGTTGAATTGTGCGCTTTCGACGATATTGCAATCCTGGCTCAGGATAGAATTTGATACCGCAGCAACGATCCCCTTGCGATCCTCGCTTGCCACCAAAAGCACGAATTCATCGACTGTCGACACGCCTTTGTCCTCCCCATTGTTCGCGCTCTTGACCACAATTGCTAATCGCCGACACCGACCTGCGTCGCGTTAGCTTTTCTGATCGTCCGTTAAGGAATGCCCCGCCCGACAATGGCGATCACGAAATCATGTCGCGCCGGTGCGCGTTGCCAAGATATAATCGAAGAGGCTCAGTCCCGCCGAAGACATAATCGAAACGTCGACGGAAACAGACATAACAAAAATATATTTGCCAATGCCGAAAAATAGGTCAGTTGCTTTGCCTGCATACCAAAGCCAGCCTTGCTGTTGGCTCGGGATGCACCGGGGTTTGGCTGGGGGTCGGCCAACAAAAAAAGGGGGGGCGATCGATATGAAAGCCAGATTCAAAATCTCTACGGCGGCGATCGTTATTGCGACAGCGGGGGCCGGTAGTGCGCCAGCCTTCGCGCAGACGGCGATCGAGGCCGATCGCGGCATTGCCGAGATCATCGTCACTGCCACCCGGCGCGAGGAATCATTGAACCGGGTTCCGCTGGCGATCCAGGCCCTTAGCGGCGACGCGCTCGGCGATCTCAATATCACCAAGTTCGACAAATTGCTCGAGGTCCTCCCCAACGTCCGAACCGCCTCACGAGGGCCCGGCGCTTCCTCGATCTACATTCGCGGACTGTCGACCGATTCACCCGGTCTTCAGGTCTCGGGCACCGCCGGTGCGCAGCCGACGGTCGCGCTTTATGTGAACGACGCGCCGGCTTCGCTCGTCGGTCGAAATCTCGACCTTTACACAGTTGATCTTCAGCGCGTCGAAGTGCTTGCAGGGCCACAAGGCACGCTTTTCGGGGCGAGCGCCATGGGTGGTGCGGTTCGCTACATCACAAACAGGCCCGATACGTCCGAATTTCACGCTGGATTCAATGCGAGCTACGCCTTCACGCGCGGTGGCGAGGCGAGCGTCGCCGGTGACGGCTTCATCAACATTCCAATTATCAAAGACAAGCTGGCGATCCGCGCCGTAATCTACACCGACCGGCAGGGCGGCTACATCGACAACGTCGCTGGAACTTTCCAGATGCCATTCAATGGAAATGTCGGCGTTACCGGGCGGCTGCCGACGGGCAACCCGCTGCTGGTTATGCGTGCAATCCAATCCTGTCAGGCGACTGCGACGACCGTGGTACCCAATTGTAACGGTAGCCTTTATCGGGCGCCAACGCGCCAGATTATCAACAACGATCGGTTCGTCGAGGATAATTACAACGATGCGACCTATCGCGGCGGTCGCCTGGCGCTTACTTGGAAGATCAGCGATGACTGGTCGATCGATGTCATGCATCTGCGGCAGGAACTCGATACCGATGGCGTTTTCGATTATGAACCAGACGTCGGCGATCTGAAGGTTACAAAGTTCAATCCCAACAGCTTGCGGGACCGGGTCGACCTTTCGACTTGGTCAGTGAACGGCCGTCTTGGTGCGCTCGACCTTATCTATACGGGATCTTATCTGAATCACAGCGCAACTCAAACTGCGGATTACGCCGGATATTCGAATATCGGCCTGTATCTGCCGTATTATGAATGCGATCGCGGCGTTTATTATACTGCCGCTTACAACGGGAACATCGGCAATACCTGCTACACGCCCAACAAGAGCTACAAAACTCGCAACCGTACAAAGCGTTTCACGCAAGAGTTCAGGGTAACGACGCCTGTCGAGAACCGGATCCGGGGAACATTCGGCTTGTTCTACGATAATAACCGGTTGTTCGACAATACCGACTGGTCATACCTGCAGCAATCGGCAGGCTTCATCTATTCACGGTCGCCTGACCCTGTCGTCAATGCGAATGACCCCAGTGCCCGTCCGGTTGGTGTCGGTTTCTTCAATGACGTGCAGCGTCGTGACAAGCAGTTCGCGGCCTACGGCGAAGCATCTTTCGACGTCGTTCCCGACAAGCTGACCGTTACCGGAGGATTGCGCTATTATAACGAGAAAGCGTCGATCAACGGCTCGTCGGGCGGCAGTTTCGCGACGGGCGGGCGTGGGGTGTATAATCCTGCTACGGGCACCTATTCTCCGGCTGCCACACCCACACAGTTTTACGGCGTCAGTGCAAACCTCAATCAGCTTTACGCGACGGCGTCGCCGGCGACCTATTCGGGTTTCCTGTTCAAGGGCAATCTGACCTATAAATTCGGCGAGGGGTCGCTGGTCTATGCCACCTATTCGGACGGTTTCCGCCCCGGCGGGTTCAACCGCCGTCCCTGCCGCGTGCCGAGCGCGATCTGTCCGACCAATGCCGACTTCGTCCGGCTTGGCACCTACATTCCCGACAAGGTCAAAAACTACGAAGTGGGCGGTAAATTCGCATTGTTCGACCGCCGTCTTCAAGTGAACCTTGCTGCCTATCGGATCGATTGGAGTAACATCCAGATCACCGTGTTCGACCAGAACATTTCCAACCAGACGTTCACTACCAATCTGCTCGATGCCCGGATCAAGGGGATCGAAGGCGACATCACCTGGCGGGCAACGCGTGAGCTGACGCTTAACAGTGCATTTTCGTACAACGATTCCGAAACAACGGCTTTCCGCCGGAACACGCGCGTGCTTCGTCCACTTGGCGGGCCGCTCGCGCTCAGTCCGCGCTTTCAGTTCAACGTGCGGCTTGCGTGGGAGAAGGAACTGGCTTCGGGTTTGCGCCCGTTCGCGAACGCGCGTTTCCAACATGTGGGCGACAGCATTTCTGACGTGATCGACAATGTCGATATCCGGTATCAGTCATCAAACCCGACGCTTGGTTATGCTGCGGCTATCCCGGTGACTTACAACGGCGTCCTGGTCCGCCCGGGCGACGTAATCGCGCCGTTGCCAGTGTCGCAACCGCTTGCTTCCTACTCGCTGCTCGGCGGTTCGTTCGGGGTGGCACGTGATGGCTGGCGCATCGAAGTATATGGCGACAATCTTACTGATGCGCGGCCGCAACTTTACAAAAGCGCCAACGACGGCGAAAACCGCGTCACGACATCGCGGCCGCGAACGATCGGCCTGCGTTTCTCTTACAAGATTTAGGGGGACCGCTCGAGCGGAGCGAAACGGGATGGGGACAGTAAGCGTATGAGACTGCCCCATCGTCGATCGCTACCGGACCCCTACCGGCCTCGTGTCGCGCAATGCTTTCGCAAATTGGGGCGCGAGGTCGGCTGGCATCAATGACCGAGGTGATTGATGTGCGGCGCGACACGTCCGCGCAGGTTGCCGAGGCTCAGGCGCTCTTGCAAAGCGGGCAACTGGCCGAGGCGATCTCGCTCAGCCGACGGCTCCTCGCCGAGGAGCCGCAAAACCGTGACGCGCTCTATACGATCGCTGTGGCGCAGCGCATCCAGAAGCAGTATGACGCGGCAAGCGAGACCTGCCGCGCGTTGATCGCGCTCGATCCAGCAAGCGGACGCGCTTATCAGGAGCTGGGGCACGCCTTGCGCGACATGGGCGATATGCCGGGCGCGCTGTCAGCCTATCAGGATGCAGTCGCGCGTAACAATGCCCTGCTCGGCAGCTGGCAGATGCTTTCCCAAATTCACAAACGCGCCGGTCGCGAAGTACCGGCCGAGTTCGCCAATGCCCAAATCGAGCATCTGGCGGCACTACCCCCGCAGCTCCGGTCCGTCGCCAGCCTGATTCAGGAGGGGCGGCTATACAAGGCCGAACAGCTATGCCGCCACTATCTCCAGAACTACGGCCATCAGGTGGAGGGCATGCGCCTGCTTGCCCAGATCGCAGGGAGCTTCAACGTCCATGATGAAGCCGAGTTTTTGCTCGAGTCGGCCGTGGTCATCGATCCAGCCAATATCGCGGCGCATTTCGACTATGTCGGCAC